>JADLEN010000085.1 GCA_020846105.1 Chitinophagaceae bacterium
CCCGTAAGCTGGTAAGAGATTGATGCCAACAATTCAATGTCTTGATTTTTAAAATTAGGGGTTCCATTGTTGATACCCGACGGCTGTATTTCGTCTTTACCCTCTTTTGCACTAAAAAGCCTGTTGTAAGACAAGCCTGCACCTGCAAGTATGCGCTCTTGTGCTTGGTAATGTAGCATTATCGGTATTTCTACATAGTTCAAATTGGCAACATAAATTAATGGTATAGACCCAACCGCAGGCGAGTTGACCACTTGTACATTTCTTGCGCCTTTGGGAGAATAAAGCAACTCGATATTTGCATACCAATTGGGCTTCAATTTTATAAAAGATATCAGACCTGCATTAATATTTGCCTGATGAAATCCGGCATAAGTATCGCCATCTATCTGTGAGGCATTAATACCCGCCACAAGACCGGCATAAAATATTTTATCTTGCCCGTTTTTGTCTGGCAATTTAAAATAAGAATCTTGCTGCGCAATTGCAGAAAGCGCAGAGAGTAAAAGTAATAGTATACTTAGTATTTTGCTGAGCATAGATGCAAAGTAAAGGTTTCAGAATATTAAAAACGGGCAACACACGAATGTATTGCCCGTTTTTAACAAATATCACAAAACTTGTTATTGCTCATGCAATACTAAGTTTTCAAATTTGGCACTTCCCAAAAATTAAAATTCACTTCTGAAAGTATAATTTAAGGTCCATTTAATGTTACATACTACATTATTCCACAACTACCAATCTATTAATCTGATTAGTAGCAACATCCTTTATAACATAAACACCAGAAGGCAAAATGGGCAAACTTATTTCTGTGCTATTTGAAAATGCAAAAACCTTTTGCCCCAAAAGAGAATAAATGTTTGCAGATATTGGTCTTGAAAAATGCAATTCGCTACCAGATTTAACCGGATTAGGATACAAATTAAGTGGTGCAACTTCATTGACAATACTGTGTGCAATTTTCAATATTGGTGGCGTAGGATACACATAGGACGAGTCCAATATCGTACCATCTAATGTAAAATTATCAAAACGGTTGTTCCCTGTTAGTCCTGCGGTGTTACCACTAAATTCTATCTTAAATGCCAACTTAATGTTGTCATTTACAGTAGTATCTGCACCAAAATTAATAGTGATTAATCTAAAATTAGTACTTAAAGTATCATCCGTAATATTCAATCCACTCGTTTTCCAAGTAGTACCACTATCAGTGCTGTAAGAATAATGTTGGTAAAGAATGCCAGTAGCAAAGCTAGATGTCTGATTTGCAAATTTCAACTCTAAGTCTTTATGGTTCAAACTTGGGATAAAAATAGTAAGATGTGCACTATCAGCAGGATTTCGAAAGCGATAGCCATTGCCTGCAGGGGTAGAAACAGCAAGTATTGTGCGCGTGTTTATGACATCACCTGGGCAATAATCGATATATCCCAAATAACCAGTATCTAATGCCGAAAGCGAGTAATCGATTCTTGAGAAAAAAGGATCCATTACAGACCAATCTGAGTGAATTGATGGAATATTAGGATTGTGATAATTAGTATCGAAGGTATTAAAATGCCAATAATGTACTAAGTTTTTTGGCGCGGTATATACCAATGGAATTGTATCTCCCAGTACCAACACATTGTCAAACCTCACATTCCCCGAAGTACCTGTATTGTTTCCGAAAAAACGAATTCTAAAAACTAACTTGTCATTGTTATTTGTGAGCGTATCACCAGACAATCCAACCGTAAAAACAGGCCCCCAAGTAGCAGCACCCGAGTCGGTTAGATGAGACAGCCCTATTGTTTTCCAACTAAGTCCACTATCTACACTATAGTCATAGCTATTTTCACGCATTCCGCTTGTTGTGCTCGATATTTGCGCAGCATAACTAAACTTGATATTTTGAAACCCCGTTGTAGGAATGTAAAACAACAATTCCATACTATCACTTCTGTTACGAGGCCTTAAACCATAACTGATAATACTTGTATCAGCTACACGAGCAGTAGTTGCGTTTAGGCTTGTTCCAGGATTCACATAATCAATTGAAGAGCTAAATGCTGCCGAAACACCCGTCTGAGTTTTATAAACAATGTTAGCTTTTGTCGAATCTAAAATAGAATAGTCGGCGTTTACCTTAAACGGACTTATTGAATTTACGGTTGCAACAGCAGGTGCAGCAGGTAGTCCTTTATAAGCACTCACCGTAGTAAAATTATTGAAATGCCAATAATGAATTTCTTTGGTTTGGGCAATAGACAAATTCACTGAAAGCATTAAAACTAGCAGCGCACTAAAACTCAATGTTGAAATAGGCAAAAGATTTGCAGACTTTCGGTAAGTAGCTTGGCAAAGAGAAAAAAATACATTCGAAATGTATTTGAAATTGGGGACCATAAAAGTGTTTTTAGAAAAAGTAAAAAGAGAACACTTCTTTGACGATTATTCCGGGTCATTCCTTCGCCGTGACAAAAAAAATGGGCAATGCTAGTTGCATAACCCATTTTATAATTCACAAACCAGAAAGTAGACTTATCCGCCTATAGCCACACGACGGAAGCTGATAACTTCTAATCCAGCTTCGGTAGATTTAACGTATTCTGCAACTGTTTTGCTATTGTCTTTTACAAACAATTGGTGTTGCAAAGTGTTGTCTTTAAAGAAACGATTTAATTTTCCAGCAGCAATTTTCTCAGCCATTTCAGCTGGTTTGCCTTCTGCCATTATTTGCTCTATAGCAATAGCCTTTTCACGTGCTATTACGTCTTCTGAAAGACTACTTTCATCAAGTGCCAACGGATTCATAGCTGCAATTTGCATAGCAACATCTTTACCTGTTGTAGCAACAATTTCACTTACAGGCTTGTTCATTCCAACCAATACACCAATACGGTAATTGCCATGAATATAAGCTATAACTGCATCTGCATTAATTTGCTCATAACGAGTAATGTCAATTTTTTCGCCAATTTTGGCCACCATTTCCAACAATTTGTCAGCAACTGTAGCGCCAGCCATTGGTATTGCCTTGATAGCATCAATATCAGTGGCCATATTCTGAAGGGCAAGCTCTGCTACCTCAAGACCAAAGTTCATAAACTCTTCATTCTTAGAAACGAAATCAGTTTCTGCGCTAATAGTCAAAACGATGCCGTAATTGCCATCAGGGTTTGCCTTGGCTATTACTACACCTTCTTTTGCATCACGGTCGCTACGGTTTGCAGCAACTTTCTGGCCTTTTGCGCGCAAATAGTCAATTGCTTTTTCAAAATCGCCTTCACTTTCTACCAGTGCTTTGCGACAATCCATCATTCCCGCACCAGTGGTTTGGCGCAATTTATTTACATCTGTAGCTGTTATTGTAACACTCATTTGTTTAATTTTTTTAGTATTGAGTAAATTTATCAAAAGCCCCATAAAGAGGCTTTTGATAATGATATTTTTTGTTGCTATTTAGATTTTGACTAGCAAAATACTAAGTATTAGCGGCTGCCACCTGGGCGAGTACCGCCACCACCTGGGCCACGGCTACCACTTGCTGGGCGACCAGGACCACCAGTACGTGGGCGTCCGGCTCCTCCAGCAGCACCACCTGGGCCTGCTGCAGTACCACGACCACGACCGCGACGCTCGCTCTTGTCATCATCTTCGTTGATGTCCATTCCACGTGTAGCTACTTCTTCTACATCTGTTTCTTCTTCACCATTTTCTTTTGCTTGGCTACGCTCTTGCAAGCCTTCCATAATAGCAGCAGTCAAATAATTGGTGATGATAGCGATTGATTTAGTTGCATCATCATTTGACGGTACTGCAAAATCAACTTTAGATGGGTCAGAGTTCGTATCTACCATTGCTATTGTAGCAATACCAAGGCGTTTGGCTTCGGCAAGTGCAATATGCTCGTGGCTAATATCTACAATGAACAAAGCAGCAGGTACACGGCTCATTTGAGAGATACCACCCAATACTTTTTCCATTTTGTCTTTACTA
>JADLEN010000086.1 GCA_020846105.1 Chitinophagaceae bacterium
AAACTATTTCGCTGTTTTTCTTGTCGAGGTTGCCGGTGGGCTCGTCGCCCATGATAATGATGGGGTCGTTGATAAGGGCGCGTGCTATGGCTACGCGTTGTTTTTGGCCGCCAGATAGTTGGTTGGGCATTTTTAGTGCTTCAGACTGGATGCCTAGCATTTTTAGTTTTTCGTAGGCGCGCTGTTCTATTTCTTGCTCGGGTAGCTCGGCTAGTTTGAGGCCGGGCAGCATTACGTTGCGCAAGACAGAAAACTCGGCGAGTAGGTAGTGAAACTGAAATACGAAACCGATGTGCTTGTTGCGCACGCGGGCTAGCTGGGCTTCTTGCTGGCCGCGCATGAGTTGGTTGTGTATCAGCAGGTCGCCTTCGTAGTCTGTATCCATGGTAGAGAGGATGTAGAGCAGGGTAGACTTGCCGCAGCCCGACTTGCCGATGACGGACACAAACTCGGACTGGCTGATGGAGAAGCTTACGTCTTTGAGCACTTGCACGGTCATAGG
Source organism: Chitinophagaceae bacterium (assembly GCA_020846105.1). Lineage (GTDB taxonomy): Bacteria > Bacteroidota > Bacteroidia > Chitinophagales > Chitinophagaceae > Rurimicrobium. Next base: position 503 of record JADLEN010000086.1, read on the forward strand.
GTCGTGAAAGTATTTGGAGATGTTGCGTGCTTCTAAGATAATGTTGCTCATGAGTATTTATTTGCCTCGGATAATGTCTACAGGGTCTATCTTACTGGCTTTGCGCGAGGGCAAATAGCCTGCCAAGTAGGTGGTGAGAAGGGAGAATAGCCCACCGATGATGTAGTATTGGGGGTCGTAATTGACGGGGTAGGTTTTGATAGTGGGTAGGGCTGCCGTGTTGAAGGGCACTTGGTCTATAATGGCCGAAAGGCCTAGGCCAAAGAGTAGGCCAAAGGCGCCGCCAAAGATACCGATGGTGAGGGCGATGGTGGTGAAGATACGGTTGACGTCTTGGCCAGAAAAGCCGGTGGCTTTGAGTATGGCTATGGAGTCCATCTTCTCATAAATCATCATGTTGAGGATGTTGTAAATGCCAAAGCCAGCTACGATAAGTAGGGTGATGCCCACGGCATAGGATATAAGTGTGCGTATGGAGCTGCCGGTCTCGAACTGTGAGTTGGCGGTTTGTATATCCATGGCTTCGGTGCCAAAAAGCTTTTGGTATTCTAGGGCTACAGCGGGTGCTAGCAGTATGTCGGTAAGCTTTACCTGTATGTCTGTGATGTAGCTGTTGGGCTCGCCTAGCAGTTTTTGGGTGGTGGCTATGGAGCAGTAGCTCTGCATCTTGTCTACCTCATCTAGCCCCGACTGGAAAAAGCCTACGACTTTCAGTTGTAGTCGCTCGCCTTTGGCGGTGGTCACCTGTACTACATCGCCAATGTTGGCGAGCATTTTTTTGCCAAGGCCCTTGCCTAAGATAATGCTGTTGGGTATGTTTTGTAGGTCGATATAGTTGCCGTCGCTTACATAGTCGCTGAAGAAAAAGAGTTTGTTTTCGGCCAGCACATCTACCCCGTTGATAATGCCTGTGAGGTCTGTAGCGCCTACGTTGTAAAATACTTGTGCCAATATTTTGGGGGCAATGCCTTGCACGCGCTTGTCGGCATGTAGGGCTTTCATAATGGCGCCACTGTTGGCTATTTGTAGCTTATCGTTTTTGGGTTTTACGGAGCGTACAAAGTTGTAGTAGCCTTTGTAGTCATCGGCTAGGTCTATGGCTTGGCGTGTAGATGGTTTGAGCTCGTTGTAAAGGCGTATATGTGGGGTGCGGTTCAGCACTAGGCCATCGAGCAAGTCGTTGAGGCCATTCATAAAACCCAAGAGGGTAATGAACATAGTGATGCTAAAAGTGACGCCTACAGCGGCTACTAGGGTTTGTTTCCATCGGGCAAGTAATAAGGATTTGGCAATGCTGGCAATGAGTGTTAGTTTCATTTGGCAGGCATTTTTAGTTCGTCGCCCTCGGCAATACCCGAAAGTATTTCTATCATTTTGTAATCTTTGAGGCCTGTTTTTACCGCTACTTTTTTGTCGTTTGCTTTTATTACAAAGCTATCGTTTACCAAATAGTTGCGTGGTATCAGCATTGCTTTGGGCTTGCTTTGCAAAACGATATTGGCCTCGAAACTTACGTTGGGGTATAGCAAATAGGGCTGTGCTACAAAGGCGGCTTCTACCAAAAAGGTTTTGCTGCGCTCGTTCATTATGGGGTCTATCTTGCTTACCACCGCGTCGAAAACTTGCCCCTTGTAGCTATCCATCATCACTTTTACGGGCAGGCCTTTGCGCACTTTTATAATGTCGTACTCGTCTACCTGCATTTCTAAAACAAACTGAGTGGCACTGCCAATAATGGCTAGGGGCGTTTGTGCTGTTACTAGCTCACCTTTCTTTTTGGGTAGGCTATACACTACGCCATCTATATCGCTACGGAGGGTAAAGTCGGCGGCTAGGGTTTGGGATATTTGCAAATTCTTTTGCGATTGTGCGGCATTGAGTTGCAGCTGTCTTTTGAGGTCGGCATACTTGATCCGAGCCGAGTTGCGTGCTACTTTGGCGTTTTGGTAGGCCAGCTCACGTTGCTCCAACTCTAGCTTGCTACCAATGTTTTGCTGCCAAAGGTTTTTTTGGCGTGTATATATAAGGGAGTCGTTTTTGTATTTTCTATCGGCAAGGTCTATTGCTTGTTCGGCATCTATAAGCTTGCCATTATTGGCATCCATATTGGCAAATGCGGCTGCAAGCGAGGCATTGTCTTTATTAAGTTTTTGCACATCGTTGCTGATACTGAGTATGGCAGCACCTTTGGCAAGAGTATCGCCCTCGGTCACAAATATATCTTGTATAATACCATTGACCGTAGCAAAAGCTTGGTACTGGTTTTCGCTTTTGACAGTACCCGATGCATAGATAGATTCGGAAATGGGCGCAACCACAACTTTGGTTTTCTCGGTCTTTTGGCCGCAAGACAGCAAGAAGATACTGCTAAAAAAAAGAAATGATTTCTTCATAACCCTACAAAGTTACGGTAGCGGCGGTACAATTTGTGGCTAGCTGCGTATTATCATATAGCGCCAAGGTGTGTGGCTACATCGGTCCAAAAATTGGGGTAAGATTTAGCTACGCATTGGGCGCCGGAAATAGCTATGCCGCCTGGGCTGCGCATAGTGGCAAGTGCTGCTGCCATGGCCATGCGGTGGTCTGGTGGACAGGCATAGCTGATGGTATTGAAGCTGCTGCGCCCGTGGATAATTAAAGTGTCGCCCTCGATAGCATAGTATACACCCAAAAGCCCTAGCAGGTTGCTGATGGCTTGTGCACGGTTGGTCTCTTTGTGTATCAGTCTGTGCAGCCCGTGCAGCTTGCTAGTGCCGTGTGCGCAGGCAGCTAGTATGGCTAGTACCGGAAAAAGGTCGGGGCTGTGGCTGAGGTCGGTATCGGTGGCTTGTAGCTCTTGGTGGCTTACCAATAAGTCATTGGCCTGCCATTGAGTGTGGGCACCTATTTGTTGCACAATAGCTAGTAGTTTTTTATCGGCTTGGAGGCTATGTTTGTTCAGGCCTGTAAGCCTTGCCGAGCCATTGATAGCGGCGGCGGCTATCCAAAATGCGGCACTGCTCCAATCGCTCTCTATACGCGTAATTATAGTGGGTGAGTGGGTAAAGTTTTTAGGGTCAATAGTGAAGCGTTGGTAGTTATCATTGTTTATCCTACGGCCAAAATGCGTGAGTACCTGTATTGTAAGATCAATATAGGGTTTGCTGCTAAGATTAGTGACTTCTAAAACAATACTGTGCTTAGCGGCAGCGGATAGTGCAAAAAGTAGGCCACTGATATATTGCGAACTTATCGCGCCATCTACTTTGATGTTTTGTGGTATTAATGGTCCTTGTATTGTAAAAGGTATTTGACCGCCGAAATGGCTGAGCTGCACAGATAAGGCTTGGAGGTTGTTGCAAAAAAAATCCATAGGCCGATGTAGCAAAGAGCCTTGGCCGGTAATGCTAATGGGCTGTGCGGCTAATGCTGCAATAGGGGTAAAAAGCCGTGCCGAAAGTCCACTTTCGCCACAATGGATAATAGATGCCGATGGGCTGATATGCCCCTTGGAGACGATGTTTTTGTGATTGCCTAATTGCTGTACCGTAGCACCTAATTGCTGTATGATGCGGAGCGCTGCAAGTTCATCTTCCGACTGGCCATCATTGGTAATGATGGTAGTGCCATGGTGCAATAGCGCTGCGGCATATACACGCTGGCTATGGCTCTTGGAGCTCGGGATAGCAATAAGTCCTGATACTTTTTTATAATTAAGCTTTATGTTCATGAGCAAATACTTGCAGCGCCTGTGCTATGGCAGGGAAGGTGAGTGGGTAAATAACTGCCTCGCCGATCTGCGATAAGAGTATAAAATCTATGCTGTCGCCCTTTCTTTTCTTATCCATTTTCAAGGTGCTCATTACAGCTTCTATTTCGAAATGGATAGTGGTGGGCAGCTGAAATTGCTGCAAAATTGCTACTAATTGTTGCCTATTTTTTTTGGGTAATTGCAAGTGCTGCTCTGATGCTATAAATGCTACAATCATACCAAGAGCTACTGCCTGTCCATGCGGCAGTGTATACAGGGTTTCGAAAGCATGCCCTGCGGTATGGCCAAAGTTTAGGGTTTTGCGGATGTGGTTTTCATGTTCATCGGCAAGTACTATTTTGTTTTTGTGGGCTACGCACTGGGCAATGATGGCTTGCAGATGGTTAGTGTTTTCCATGATTGTTTGTAGCTGGGTTGCTTGTAATTGCTGGAACAAAGCGGCATCGCCAATACAGGCATATTTTATGATTTCGGCAAAGCCAGAACTCCACTCTTGGGTAGGCAGGCTTGCGAGCATTGTGTAATCGTAAGCTATAAAGTTGGGCTGCTGGATAGCGCCTAGCATGTTTTTGTGTAGGCCTACGTTAACGCCATTCTTGCCGCCAATAGCTGCATCCACCATTGCTAGTATGGTGGTGGGTACAAAGCCAAAAGCTATGCCACGCATGTATATTGTGGCTACAAAGCCAGTAAGGTCGGTGATCATACCGCCACCTACACCTACCAATATTGTGGTTTTGTGGGCTTGCAGCTCAGCAAGTTGCTTGCAAATATCTTGTACTGTTTCTATGCTTTTAGACTGTTCACCAGCTTCCACAACTATTGCTTCGTAATGGCCAAGTTCGGTTTGGTATTGTGTCCATACATTGTTGTCGGTGATAATTATGGTATTGGCAACATTGGCCAATTGCTGCAAATGAGCAAGGCTAGCACTGGGGTGATAATCTGTTGTACGGGACGGGAATGTGACGCTGTATTGCATTGCTGATCGCAAATTATTGGCCTAAAGATTGCTTATTTTTTGGGCTGTAATAATGCTTGAATTTCGTTGGGTTTTGTGAGTAATTCTGTTGCTTTGGCAAGGGTTTCATCTCCGTTAAGCGCCTGTACTATGCGGCCTTTTTGGAAGTAGTAGCGGACTATAATTTCGTTTTCCAATACCTTCTTTATTTCGTCTTTGTACTTTACTAAATCTTGTTTTTTGTCTTGTGCCAATTTGGTTTTAAGAGCTGCAAATTCTGTCTTGCTAGTTTCAAAAAGTTTATCTTCTTTGGCAGCACTATTGAGCGAGTCGAGCAAGATTTCTGTTTTTGTTTTGTAAGAAAAATCTTTACTACTAACCCAAGTACTGAACTCAGCATATTCTTCACTGGTCAACGAGAATTTTTGTGCCGCAACAACAGTTTTGTGCTTCTTGAAATAAATAGAGGCATAATCGAACAGTAAGTTTTTAGTGTAGAGCGATTCGGTCATAGCACTATATTTTTCGCTGTCGGTGCTTAGGTCAGGGCTTACGCCTCCACCGCTTCTTACGGTTCTGCCATTTTTGGTTTTGTAATTGGCAAGCAGAGAGTCTGCAAATTTGTTGGCTACGCCAGCTGCATTTCGGTGGCTATAATCTATAGCTTGGATGCAGCGGCCGCTAGGCGTATAGTATTTTGCAGTGGTCAGTTTCAATCGGGCATTAAAGCCTACTGGTCTTGTGGTTTGCACTAAGCCTTTGCCATAAGATTTTGCACCTAAAACAATGCCTCTATCAAGGTCTTGCATGGTACCAGCTACTATCTCTGATGCCGATGCAGACGAGCCATTGATCAATACGGCAAGTGGTATTTTGGTATCCCAAGGGGCAGATTCTGTGTTGAAATTCTTATCCCATTCTTTATCTTTTCCTTTTGTGCTCACCACCAACTGGCCTTGATCTATAAAAAGATTACAAACCTCCACTGCTTCGTCCAATAGCCCACCAGGATTGGCTCTTAGGTCTAGTACTACAGCATTCATTTTAGGGTTTGCGGTTTTAAGACTATCAAGAGCTGCTCTTACTTGCTTGCTGCATGCTTGTGTAAATTGGGTGAGTTTTACGAAACCAATAGTATTGTCGGCTCCTACAAAGCCGGCATA
>JADLEN010000087.1 GCA_020846105.1 Chitinophagaceae bacterium
AAACGGTTTCTGTTTTTGCTGGCAAATCCTTTGCTACTTGGTCTTTGGTACGACGAAGCATAAATGGGTAAACTAGTTTCTTTAACTGCTCCTTTACTTCCTTTTCTTGTAATTTGTCAATTGGCATCGCAAATTCATTCAAGAAAAAATCGCGCGTACCCAACATGCCAGGGTTCAAGAAATTCATTTGGGCATAAAGGTCAAAAGTATTGTTTTGGATAGGTGTACCACTAAGCGCCAATCGGTATTTCGCATTGAGCAATTGTGCTGCTTTTGTGGCCAAGGATTTTGGGTTTTTTATGGCTTGCGATTCATCGAGAACTACATAATCGAACTCAATATCCACCAACATTTTTATATCGCTGCGAATGGTACCATAAGAGGTAATAATCACATCCACATCATCAAAGGCAGACATCTTATTTGCTCTTTTAGACCCATGATGAATTAATGCTCTAAAATCAGGCGTGAATTTTTGAATTTCTTTTTCCCAGTTATAGGTAAGCTTTGTTGGGCATACCACCAAAAATTTGGCGTTGGGCGTTTCATTCTTGTAATGCGCTAGCCAACTAAGCGTCTGCACCGTTTTGCCCAGTCCCATATCATCGGCCAAGATACCACCCCAGCCTGCTTCTTTAAGAAACATTAGCCATTGAAAGCCAACAACCTGATAAGGACGCAAAATAGTTTTTAAATTTTCTGGTGCATTAATATTGCTATAATCGTTGCCTACTATTTTGTCTAGTTTTTCTTTTTTGGCTTCTAACTCTTTCTGCAAATCACCTTCACTCACTTCATTCAGCAACTCGTCTAAGATGCTGAAATGTATTTTTTTCACCCTCAATGTGCTACCATCAATTTCACCCATTTTGGTAATAAGGGTAAAACGTTGCATCATATTTTCTGGCAATACCCCAACACTACCATCGGGCAATTTTACAAAATTTTCTTTGCGAGCAAGCGCCTTTTTAATTTCGGCAATAGATACTTTTTGGTCGCCAAAGGCAATATCTACAGTAGTTTCGAACCAATCTATATTGCTCGAAATATTAATTTTAGTCTCGGGCTTATGTCTATTTATGCGCAATGATTTTAAATTATCATAGCCCATTACTTCTACATTCCAAGACTCTAGCTTGTCGTTAAACTGATTGTACCAATTAGATTTCAGGACGTTTTTAGAGTGTATATAAAAATGCTTTTCGCGCATGCTATACAGCATATTCTCGTGCAAGGCTTGCAGCATATTGCAATATTCGGTTTCGGCAATAGTGTCTCTTTCTATAATTTTCACTTTGCCTTCGTCTGCCTGTATTATTTGTATGGCATCGCCCATTTTGGCTTCAATTCCATTATAAACAAAAGCAGGTTTTAGGTGCAAAGACTCTGCCTGCTCATACATATACAACCTATAATTTACAGGCACATCATTCAATACTGCTACTAGTTCTGGGCTGAATTGTATTTCGATAAGCTTGCGCCACGCTACTAATTTTTGCTCCAAAAACTCATTCCAATCTTTGCTTGATATTTGCAACTTTCCTTCAGGCAACAATTGTGCTACAATAGCCACCACAGCCACTTTGGACATGCAGTATAGCGTATCGTTTTTTATCAGCATTGCGGCATTCACCATGCTGACGTCTTTAAAATCATAAATATCTTCGTCTATCTGCCAATGCAAGGTGACGTTGTATTTTGATGCTTTCTTTTCTACTTTTATCAGCGGCACAGGGTCTGTGTGCGACAGTGTGGCTGGCTGTAAGCCTTTGCTAGAAAATTCTTTTCCTTGCAAGCGCACAAAACACCTATCAGAGATTTCGCTTTTGCTAAATAAGGTTTTGTATTTGGGCAGCAAATATTCCCAAAGAGGCGCAAAAAGCTCTGGGTCTAATTGATCTTTTAATACAGAATGGTAATCGCCAATAAAGTCGCCGAAAGGCAGATTTTTTTTCAAAAATTTCACTATTTCTTCTGGCAACAATTTCCGCGCTGCGGCTATCCACTCTTGTTCTAGCGGTTCGAAAATTTCGGTATTAATATATTTATCAAGGGCAAGTTTTTCTATTTTCCCTACAAAATTCCCTTTCACTTCATCTGCCTCGCCTACTATCAACTCTATGGCTGCGTGCGGGTACCAATCGCTTTGTGTATCCACCACAAGGCCTATCTGCTTTGCTTCTTGCTCTTCCACTAGTATCTCTGCTGCCGTTTCTACTGGCTTTATTGGCGCCGCCGCTACCTTTTTTATGCTATTGTCTAGCACACGCAGAAAAGGCTTGCCCGACTCGTATACAAAGTCAAATTTACCCTCGAGATCATCGTTTAGGCTATAGCCATAAAGCTTCAGTAATTTATTTTTCTGGTCGTCCCAGTTTTGTAATGTTCTAAAATATTGGGCTCCATGTGCCTGAAAAAGTTGCAGAAACAAAGCCGTTTTGTGTACACATACCGGAAATTCTGTTTCTTCGCAATTGCAAGAAGTGTCAAAATATCGGTCTTCGTTTTGCAGCAATGTTATTTCGTATAATTGCTTCCCTTCCTTCCATTCTGCTATTACCTTTTCGCTTTTGGCCGATATGATTTTGAATTGCTTTTTATCGGCAATTGCCATAGCTGCTTCCATCATTGGCTCATTGCTAAATAGGCGCAATAGAGGCGGGTTGATGTCGCGCATACGCACAACAGTGTGCTTTTGGTCGTATTGTACTTTGGTATTCTGAAAAAAACCACTCAGCACCAAATCATTAAGATGAAAAAGTGCGGCTACTTCGTGTCGGCATATCTCGCCAAGGTTGTAGGGGCATTGGCACCTAACAGACACTTCTTCTGGGGTCAAAAATTTTTGAACTGTAACAGTGTAATAGTTATTGTAAATATCATTACGCACCCTAAAGCGCACTTGCTCTATGTGATAATCGATATCGAGTACAGACACACCACGAGCAAAAAATATTTTTTTGCCACGGGTTATTACTTGGCCAGAGCCATGATTATAAACAAATCTTAAAAGAGAGGGTAAAGACATATGGTTTTCAGAAAAATAAGGTTGCCTTTTTCAAAAAAAGCAAGTCGCAAAAGTAAGGAATTATAACGCATTATCAGTAGTTTATAATTCCAAAGTGCTGCTACTAACCCTGCTTACCATCTTTTTTTTCATTAAAATCTTCACAAATGGTGAATTTCGCTTTTTTATCTACCAATTGGCACACTCCTTATTCTGTTATTTCCAAAATCCATAATCACCATTACGCTTTCCCTATTATCTTCGCCCTATGGCTTACGCATCATTAGAAGAATGTCTTTTGGACCTAGAAAAAAATGGTCATCTAGTACGTATCACCGAAGAGGTAGACCCACACCTGGAAATGGCCGCAATTCATTTAAGGGTATATGCAGAGGGCGGCCCAGCCTTACTTTTCGAGCGGGTAAAGGGCAGTAAGTTTCGTGCAGCGAGCAATATTTTTGGCTCGTTACAGCGTAGCAAGTTCATATTTCGTCATACTATAGAGGCGGTGCAGAAAATTATTGCGCTCAAAAACAACCCCACCGAAGCATTCAAAAAACCTTTCTCCAATATCAGCACAGCCGTTGCAGCTTTCAAAGCTTTGCCCTTGCGCAACCCCAGCAAACAGCCCGTTTGCTACCAAGAAGTTAGCATCACCGACCTCCCGCTTATCCAGCATTGGCCAATGGATGGCGGTGCTTTTGTGACGCTACCCCAAGTTTATTCTGAAGATATAGACAAGCCCGGAATAATGAACGCCAACCTTGGAATGTACCGTATGCAACTAACAGGTAATGACTATTTGCCTAACAAAGAAATAGGCCTGCACTACCAGCTACACCGCGGCATAGGTGTGCATCAAAGCAAAGCCAATGCCCAAAACTTGCCGCTCAAAGTAAGCTGTTTTGTGGGTGGCCCGCCATCGCATACGCTATCTGCTGTAATGCCCTTGCCAGAGGGTATTAGCGAAATGACCTTTGCTGGCCTCCTTGGTGGGCGCAGGTTTCGCTATACTTATAAAGATGGATATTGCATTTCTACCGATGCCGATTTTGTAATTACGGGTAGCGTATCTCCCAACGACAATAAGCCCGAAGGCCCCTTTGGCGACCACCTAGGCTACTACAGCCTACAGCACAGCTTCCCGCTCATGAAGGTGCACAAAGTATATGCCCGCAAAAACGCCATTTGGGCATTTACGGTAGTTGGCCGCCCACCCCAAGAAGACACTAGCTTTGGCGCACTAATTCATGAAATTACAGGCTCTGCTTTGCAAAGCGAAATACCGGGACTAAAAGAAGTAAATGCTGTAGATGCCGCAGGCGTACATCCCTTGCTACTAGCCATTGGTAGCGAGCGCTACACACCTTACGCCCAAACACAGCAGCCGGCCGAACTGCTCACCATTGCCCACCATATTTTGGGTACTGGGCAGCTTTCGCTTGCCAAGTTTTTGTTTATCACCGCAGGCAATGAGCCCCAGCTTTCTACCCACGATATAGCCGCCTATTTTTCTTACGTGCTACAGCGTATCGACTGGCGCCGTGATGTGCATTTCCAAACCCAAACCACTATCGATACGCTCGACTATTCTGGCACCGGGCTCAATACCGGCAGCAAAGTGGTATTTGCAGCTTATGGCCCTATTCTGCGGCAGCTGTGTAGCCAACTACCTAGCCCATTCCTCGGCCTTCAAGGTATTGGGAATGCTGCTTGGGTACAGCCCGGTATCATAGGTATCAGCCTTAGCGCTTTCGAGACGTACGAAAAAGCCCAAGTAGAGATAGATCTTATTTGCCAGCAACTACAGCCGCAGCTCGCCGACATACATAGCACAGCCCTCATAGTCATAGCCGACGACGCACCTTTTCTAGCCCAAAACCTCAACAACTTTGTATGGGTTAGCTTCACCCGCTGCAACCCCGCCCATGATATTTATGGTGTAGATGCATTTGTGCAACACAAACATTGGGGATGTAACGGACCCTTAATTATAGACGCAAGAATAAAACCACACCATGCACCACCACTTATCCCAGATCCTAAGATAGCACAGCATATCAATAGAATTTGGGAAAAAGGAGGT
>JADLEN010000088.1 GCA_020846105.1 Chitinophagaceae bacterium
GCAACAAGACTCTTTGGAAAAAGCCAACCGACAATTTGACTTTGTGACAAGGATAGAGCCTGGCAATGCCGAAGCATACTACAACAAAGGTGTGTGTAAAGAGTTGTTGAATAGGCCAGCCGAAGCGCTCAGAGATTATCGCCAAGCCTATGACTTTGACCCTGAATATGCCGAGGCCGAAGCAGCTGTGAAACGTTTGTCGAAAACCAATGTTGGCCGATAAGGCATAATTGTTTTAGCATTTCAAAATCATTTTTTAAACTTATTTATTATGATAGCCCCTTCCGTATTATCCGCAGACTTTTTGAATCTTGGCCGCGACGTGCAAATGATTAATGATAGCCAGGCCGACTGGTTTCATATAGATGTAATGGACGGTAGATTTGTACCCAATATCAGTTTTGGGTTGCCCGTATTAAAGGCAATAAAAAAAGTAGCGAAAAAGCCATTGGATGTGCATTTGATGATTGTGGAGCCCGAGAAATATTTTCAGGATTTTAAAGATGCTGGTGCTGATATTTTGTCGGTGCATATAGAAACGTCCACTCACCTGCATCGTAGCTTGCAGGCTATAAAGGCTTTGGGAATGAAGGCAGGAGTGGCTATCAACCCCCACACACCTGTATCGCTGCTTGCCGATGTTATTTGCGATACCGACCTGGTATGTATGATGAGCGTGAACCCCGGCTTTGGCGGCCAGTCTTTTATAGCCAATACCCTAAATAAAATAAAGGAGTTGAAACAAATAATTGTTGCTAAAAACGCAAGCACTTTGATAGAAATAGATGGCGGGGTTACCTTAGCCAATGCCGCAGAGATAGTGGCTGCTGGTGCCGATGTGTTAGTGGCTGGCAACACCGTTTTTTCGGCAAGTAACCCTACCGATATGATAGCACAGCTAAAGCTTATTTCGAAATAAAAATAGCTTTTTAGCGTTATTAGCTCACCGATCCTATGCATTTATACAAATTCTTTTTTTTAGCACTTTTTTCATTGCTCTTGCCCCGTGCCATACATGCCCAAAACAATATGGGCATGCTCAGTGGTGTGGTAAAAGATGAAGGAGGAAACCCTTTTCCGGAAGTGCGTTATGGCGTGCTAGGCACTACGCTTGGTGGCGTGTGCGACAACAAAGGCACTTACAGTATTGAGCTAGAAGAAGGGAGCCATACGCTGGTGTTTACTATTTTGGGCTACGAGCCCGCTAAGAAAAAAGTGCAAATAAAAGCTGGTGAAAATAAGCAGCTAGATATAAAACTGACTTCTAAAAACATTGAATTAAAGGCCTTTGAAAAAAAGGATGATAGAAGAAAGGCTGAGGCTGGTGGCGTGTACATAGACCCTGCCAAGGCAAAACAAATAGCTGGCCCCATAGGTGGGGTAGAGGGCATAATAAAAACACTTGTGGGTAGCACCAATGAGCTTACATCGCAGTATAGTGTGCGTGGCGGCAACTACGATGAAAACCTAGTGTATGTAAATGATTTTGAAATTTACCGTCCATTTTTGGTGCGTAGTGGGCAGCAAGAAGGACTAAGTTTTGTAAACGCAGATTTGGCACAGGGCGTTAATTTTTCGATAGGAGGTTTTCAATCAAAGTATGGCGACAAGATGTCGAGTGTGCTAGATGTGACTTACAAAAAACCAAAGAAATTTGCAGGCTCGGCTATGGCAAGTTTGTTGGGTGCAAGCTTACACTTAGAAGGGGCAACAAAAAATGAAAAATTCAGTTACCTAGTAGGCGTGCGCCAAAAAAGCAACCAATATTTATTAAAGGCACAGCCCACCAAAGGTATTTACAATCCTTCCTTTACCGATGTTCAGGCATTGTTTCATTACGAAATAAGTAAAAAATGGGAAATGGAATTGATTGCCAATTATGCACGCAATAGGTTTTCTTTTATCCCTGAAGAAATGACGAGTAGCTTTGGATTGCTGAACAAAGCTTTTCAATTGCGGATGTTTTACGAAGGTGGCGAAATAGATCAGTTTGATTCTAAATTTGGAGGTTATTCGGTAAGTTTTCGACCAAACGAAAAATTGAAGCTAAAGTTACTAGCCTCTGCATTTCAAACCAACGAAAAAGAAACTTATGATATAACTGGCGAGTATGTACTGGGCGAGTTGGAAACCGATCTTGGCAAAGAGTCTTTTGGACAAACAAAATATGATTTAGGCACGGGCATTATCCAAGATTATGCGCGCAACTACCTCAAAGTAAATGTGGTAACGCTTGCCCATAGAGGTTCTTACGATTTGCGCAACCATTTTATTCAATGGGGTGCCGATGTTACAAACCTGAGCATTGCCGACAAGTTGCACCAATACCAAAGAAGAGATTCGGCTGGCTTTACCCAACCCTTCAGTCGCGATTCTTTGACCATGCAACGGCTGTATGTTGCATCCAATAATTTCTCTTCGTACCGTATTACAGGGTTTATTCAAGATAATTTTCGATTTCAAGATTCTGTAAAGTTTACGGGCTCTTTAGGTGTTCGTTATTTGTATAATACCCTTAATAAAGAAACGATTATAAGCCCACGATTGCAACTAGGTTTCAAGCCCAAATGGCAGCGCGATGTGACTTTTAGGTTTGCTTCGGGATATTATGCACAGCCTGCATTCTACAGAGAGTTGCGCGACTTGTATGGCAACACCAACCTAGATGTTAGGGCGCAAAAATCTTTTCATGTACTTGCAGGTACGGAATACAATTTTAAAATAAATGCAAGCCCATTCAAGGTTACTACAGAGTTTTATTACAAAGACTTGTGGGATATAGTGCCCTATGAATACGATGGTATCAAAATTAGATATTACGGCCGTAATGATGGCAAGGGCTATGCCTACGGTGGTGAGTTGCGCCTGTATGCCGACCTTGTAAAAGATGCCACATCTTGGATAAGCTTAGGTATGATGAAAACCGAGGAGCAAGTATTGGTTCGGTATCAAAATACTGCAGGTGTGGATAGTGCTACGGTTTATAGTGATTTTATTCCTCGGCCAACGGACCAACGATTGATGTTGGCAATGTATTTTCAAGACTACTTGACGCAAAACAAAAACTTTATCGTACACATTAATTTCATGTATGGTTCGGGCTTGCCTTTTGTTACGCCAGACGGCAATAGGGTAGGAGATAATTAC
>JADLEN010000089.1 GCA_020846105.1 Chitinophagaceae bacterium
ACGTTCACGGTGGGTCACATTGGTATTGTGCTTGCCATGCTTGCTGTTGCAGCAATTAGCTTTTTGTTTTGTTTGGCATTGTGCATTGGCAGTGGTGATGCTGAAAAGTGCTATTGCACCCATTAAAATTCACTGTTTCATAATTGTGGTGTTTTTTAAAAAAAGTGATTAATAAAATACTATTGCACCATAGACGTGGTGCAGCATCCTAAGTTTAAAAAACCAATTGTGAAAACTATGCCAAGGACCAATTGATAGGCTGCAAGCCCTTGCTAATAAGCCAATCATTGGTGCTGCTAAAATGCTTGCAACCAAAAAAGCCGTTGTACGCCGATAATGGCGAGGGGTGCGCAGCCTGAAGAATAAGGTGCTTGCTCGTATCTATGAGTGGGGCTTTGCTTGGAGCAAACTTGCCCCAAAGCAAAAACACAACATGCTCTTTTTGGTCAGATACTTTTTTGATAACAGCATCGGTAAAAATATGCCAGCCTATCTTGCTGTGCGACATCGGTTTATTGGCTGCCACCGTTAAAGATGCATTGAGCATGAGGATGCCTTGCTGGGCCCAACGGCTCAGGTTGCCAGTGTTGGGTATGGCTATGCCTAGGTCTGTTTTTATTTCTTTAAAAATATTGGCCAAAGATGGTGGCGGGGCTATGCCGTCTGGTACCGAAAAGCAAAGCCCATGAGCTTGCTGCGGGTTGTGGTAAGGGTCTTGCCCAAGGATTACAACTTTTACTCGCGTTAATGGGCAAAGGGTAAATGCGTTGAAAATATCTTGCTCATTGGGGTAAATGGTAGTGCCAGCCTTTTTTTCTGCGCTTAAGTATTCGCTGATTTTGTGGAAATAATCTCGGTCAAATTCCTCACGCAATGCAGCTTGCCAAGAGGCTTCTATCTGGGCAATATGCATAGCAGAAGGTTATTTATTTGCTTGCTTTTTTAAGTCGCAAAATGCAAAAGCTGCCGCAAATAGTTTCCTTGCCTTTAAATTTCAATAGCTCTTGTTTCATTGTTTGGCTAAGCATAAAGGTATGGTCGCCGTTGAGGCTTGGCGAAAAAGAAAAGGAAATTACGTTGGAGGTTTGGTGCAATGGTTGTTGCTCTTTTTGAATAAGCGGTTGTTGGTCGGGGCCATACAGGCTGAGGTTCATACGCTTGCTACGTGTGTTGCCTATCATTACTATCTGATAAAATGCGCCTGCCTGCATTCTTGTAACTATTGGAAAATCTTCGCGAGAATCCATACTGAGCATAGCATCATTTATTACCTCAAAACCTTGCTTTAATAGGCTTTCCTTCAGCTCGCTTGCCTGCACCAACAGGTTGGCGTCTTTACAGCCTATTTTAGGACGATTGGTTTGCGCGGAAAGCTGCAAAGAAATTAAAAAGCAAAGTGTGGTAAGGATGCTGCGCATAGTTGGGTTGTTATTTTATAAGACAAGTCAGTATTTCTTGACCCTCTAAAGTGCCTGTCAATTGGTCTGTAACGCTTAGTGAGCCTACACCGCTTGGTGTGCCCGTAAATATTAAATCGCCAATATTGAGGGTGAAAAATTGGGAGGTGTAAGCAATGATTTTGTCTATCGAAAAAAGCATGTCGCTTGTATTGCCCACCTGCTTTGTTTCCCCGTTTATTTTAAGGTCAAAATTCAGATTTTGAATCTTAGTTTCTTTAGTTATAGGCAAAAAGCTACCCACAGCTGCTGAGTGGTCAAACGCTTTGGCTATCTCCCAAGGAAGTCCTTTTTCTTTTTGTTTTTGCTGTATATCTCTGGCTGTAAAATCTATACCCAAGGTCATTGCATTGTAATAAGTGTGTGCAAATTTTTCTTGGATATATTTTCCGTTTTTACACATCCGTACTACAAGTTCACATTCGTACTGCAAATCATTGGTGTACTCTGGATAATAAAGCGGTTTGCCATCGGCCAATAAGGCTGTTTTAGGCTTCAAAAAAATAATAGGTTCGGTAGGTACTGCGTTGTTTAGTTCTTTGGCATGCTCGGAGTAGTTGCGCCCGATACAGATTATTTTCATAAAATAGTTTATGGTATTGTTTGCAAAAGTAATAGTTGCATTTTTATTTAGTGCGGCAAAAAATGAATTTGTAACATTTTCTTAGTGTTAGACTTTACTTTGTATCGTTCGTCTTGCCTATGCGCTGCAATCCATACTATTTTTTTGTCCGATTCGATGAGCCATATTTTCTCTTTTTGGTGAATGGGCACTTTATTATCTACTAAATATTTGCTGAGTTTCTTCTTTTTCATACCCATACCTAAGGGATAAAAATAATCGCCCAATCGCTTGCGCCTTATAAGCAATGGCCATGTAATCGTATCTATATCTACAAGCGCTATCTCTGGCTTGTCAGTTGTTATTTCATTGCCATCAACCATCGAAAATTGGAAAATGCCCTCGGCGGTATGTATTGTTTCATTAGTGTCAGCAACTATTATATGGTCGGTGTCAATTGCTTCTTTTTTTGTGATAATTAAGAAGGCTCTGTTTTTAAAAACGCTGTATTCTTTTGCAGCCACATAGTGCCCCGATTCTCGCTCCATAAGTTTTAAAAGCTCTGGTATTTGTAGCGCCGTAAATCCGTATTGGGTAAAAAGTTCAAAGCAGATTTGCTGATAGGCGACTTTCTTTTTGAGCTTCAAAATTGGTATAAAAATGTCTTTGCCTCTTTGTTCTTTAAGGGTATTTATTTCTTTATTTACTGCATTTTTATAAATGATTTCGCTTTGGCCTACCCTGGCTATTGTGTTATTTATTTGGGCTATTGCATTCGGGAAAATGGCCTCTAATTCAGGTATGATATTGTGCCTAATTGCATTGCGTAGGTATTTCGTGCTTTGGTTAGATGCGTCTTCTCTATAGGGTATTTGTTGTTCGTGCACATATAGCTCTATCTGTGTGCGTGTAGCAAATAGTAAGGGTCTTATAATGTTGCCGCTTATGGGCAAGATGCCGTGTAGGCCTGCAATGCCTGTGCCTTTACATAGATTTATTAACAGTGTTTCGGCATTGTCATTGGCGTGGTGGGCAGTAGCAATAAAAGCATATCCGTGTTGCGCATACAATGCTTGAAACCAATTGTATCTTAGTAGCCTTGCACATTCTTGCACACCCATTTTTCGCATTGCCATTTCGGCTTTTGTATCAAAACGTATGTTGTGGCAAGGCACTTGATTTTGAACTGCCCAGCTTAGTACCAGCTCTTCGTCAAGTAAAGCATCTCCTTCACGCAATTGGAAATTGCAATGCGCGATTGCTATTTTGAAACCTTGCTTCAAAAGTATCGCTGCTAAAGCCATAGAATCCTTGCCACCACTTACAGCTACAAGAATCGTGCTTGATTTTTCGGCGCCTATATTTTCTTGCCAGTAAGATTCAAATTTAAGTTCCAATTTCATTTTTTAATAGGTGGTGCTGCTTAGAGGTCTGTAAGGTCTTCTAAAGCATTTTGTAATTCGTTGTAAGCGTGTTGGTCGGCCTGTGCTTTTGCTGTTTTCATCCCTTGCTCATAAGTTACGATAGCATCCTCCATGGCTTCTAGCTTCTCTTGTAGCTTGCCTAGGTGGTAATAAGTGCCTACATAATTAGGGTCGTAGCTTCGGTTTTTTAAGAAATAGGTGAGTGCAAGTTCTAGCTCGTTTATTTTTACATATTCTAGTGCTAGTGCGTGATTTAAGAATAAATCATGTTCGTTTTCTTTGAGATAATTTTTTATTTTCTCGATTCTGTCGTTCATTTTTCTGTACAAAAAAAGGGCAACAAAGTGTTGCCCTTGATTAAAAATATAAATTTACTATTGGGCTATTAAATCACCGTTGAAGTACAATTCTCCAGTTTTGTTACCATTAGTATATTCTAGTTCGTTTAACGAAATTGTTCTTTTTTCGGATACAGATGTGGGTGCTTTGATAGAAACGTTAACTACTGTAGTTACGTTGCCATTAATAATATCAGAGATTACAATATTGTTCGTTTTATTTTCAATAATGCCTGTAAATATCCAATCAAATCTTCTACGGCGCACTACAGATAATTTCATTACATCGGTCGAAGCGTATACATCTACGGTGTCTTTATGTGTAGGTTGGCCATTTCGAGGGTCGGTATAACCTGCATAAGTGCCAATATAACGGTCGGTTATTTTGTTCTCGCACTGAGGGCCATCAAAACCTGTAGGACAATTGCAGAAGTCTGCAGCACAAGTACCACCGTTCTGACATACAAGCGTGTCGCAGCTGTTTTTGGGAGCACAAGAGCTCATCAATAATACTGTAGAAACGGTAAAAATAGAAGCGGAAGAAAGAATAAACTTCTTAATGAATTGCATACTTTGTTGGGTTATTTAGCTCTAAAATTATAAAAGACTAGTGATTTTACAAATGTTTTCTTAAAATTAATTTAAAAGCAAGTGAAATGATAGGATTACAAACAGGGCCTATGGGCTAAAAAGCACGCCAACCCTGTGCTACCAATTTATGTTTGTTGCCTTGTTTTGTTATTAATTGTGTGCCTTCTTCGGGTGGGGTTATGTAGCCTATTACACTTATCTGCTCGCTCAATACTATTTGCTCATAGTCTTCTTGTGCGATGGTAAATAACAGCTCATAATCCTCGCCACCATTAAGTGCGCAAGATGTGCCACTGAGCCCAAATTCCATAGCCATTTCTTTGGTTTCGTTATGTATGGGCAGTTTTTCATCATAAATAATGCAGCCTACATTGCTTTGCTTGCAGATGTGCAAAATATCGGAGCTTAGTCCGTCGCTTATGTCCATCATTGCGCTCGGTTTGATACCCTTTTCTTGCAACCATTCTACCACATCTACTCTTGCCTCAGGTTTTAAAATCTTGCCTATTACGTGGGCTTTTTGTTGTAAGTCTGGCTGTACTTTAGGGTTTTCTAAGAATATTCTTTTTTCGCGCTCCAATAACTGCAAACCTATATAAGCAGCACCCAGGTCGCCTGTAGCACATATCAAGTCGTTTACTTTTGCTTGGCTACGGGTTACATAATTGTCGTTTGTTACCTCGCCTATTGCAGTTACGCTTAT
>JADLEN010000090.1 GCA_020846105.1 Chitinophagaceae bacterium
CGAAATCGGTTCTATTTTCAAAAAAGGAGCTACCATATCTGCTGCTATGGGTGGCTGTCAGGCAGAGATTGGTGTATCCTCGGCAATGGCTGCTGCTGCACTTACTGCTGTGCTTGGTGGCACGGTAAAACAATGCCTACAAGCTGCCGAAATAGCAATGGAGCATCACTTGGGTATGACCTGCGACCCCATTGGCGGCCTTGTTCAAGTGCCATGTATTGAGCGTAATACCATGGGGGCCATCAAAGCAATAACCGCAGCCCAACTAGCCCTGCAAAGCAACCCCGACAATGCAAAAGTATCTTTGGATGCTGTGGTAAAAACAATGTGGGAAACCGCGTTGGATATGAACTATAAGTACAAAGAAACGGCTGAAGGTGGCTTGGCTATAAATATTCCTATTAGCTTGCCAGAGTGCTAAATGTTGTTGTTTTTTTTACATTTTTTTACAAAACTGCAACAAACTATGTTTCGTAATTTAGAGGACAATCAATAATTATGAAAAACAGGTTCCTTAAAATCGCACTCGGATGCTTTCTGCTCCTATCTTTTAGCCAATGCAGCAATGCTCAAAACAATTCATCAAATATGAACGAAAAAAACAAATACTATTCGCGCACCGATACTAAAAAACTAGAAGTAAGCGATGCGGAGTGGGCAAAAATATTACCCAAAGAAATGAACCAAGTTGCCCGCGAAAAAGGTACAGAGTACGCTTTTTCGGGAAAATATTATAAAACGGATGCCAAGGGCACTTACTATTGTGCGGTATGTGGCAATCCGCTTTTCCGCTCGGGTGCAAAATTTGCAAGCAGCTGCGGATGGCCTAGTTTTTATGAGTCGCTAGAGGGCAACAGTGTGCGCTACCAATCGGACAACTCTTACGGAATGAACCGTGAGGAGGTGCTGTGTGCGCGTTGCGATTCGCATCTTGGGCATATCTTCGATGATGGGCCTGCGCCTACTTACAAGCGTTTTTGTATGAATAGTATTGTGCTCGATTTTGTACCCGACGACCAAAATGCAAAATGACGAAAAAGCAGCGTTACGAATATA
The DNA here is from genome assembly GCA_020846105.1 of Chitinophagaceae bacterium. GTDB lineage: Bacteria > Bacteroidota > Bacteroidia > Chitinophagales > Chitinophagaceae > Rurimicrobium. Next base: position 1,057 of record JADLEN010000090.1, read on the forward strand.
TATTAAATTGGTTTCAGGAAAATGTACCTGAGGCAGAAACGGAATTGTTGTACGACAATTCCTTTCAGCTTTTAGTAGCAGTTATTCTTTCTGCGCAATGCACCGACAAGCGCGTGAACCTCACTACGCCCAACATTTTTGCCAAATACCCCGATGCGCCCAGCCTTGCGAAAGCTACGTTTGACGACTTATTCCCCATCATCCGCAGCATTAGCTATCCCAACAACAAAACGAAACATTTGATAGGAATGGCGACGATGTTGATGGAAAAATTTGATGGCGAAGTGCCCCATACCGTGAAAGAATTGATAGAGCTGCCCGGCGTGGGTCGCAAGACGGCAAACGTGATAACTTCTGTAATAGACGAGCAACCCAATATGGCGGTAGATACGCACGTATTCCGCGTTTCGGCACGGATTGGACTCACCACCAATGCTAAAAACCCACTGCAAGCAGAGCTGCAATTAATCAAAAACATCCCCAAAGAATTGGTGCATATTGCCCACCATTGGCTCATTTTGCACGGTCGATATATCTGTGTAGCCCGCAAACCAAAATGTGAAGAATGTAAGATTACCGAGGCTTGTAAATATTATGCCCAAAACAACAAAAACCGCGAAGCTTAATAAGGTTCGCGGTTCATTTTATTTTATCAGAGGCTTTGTTTAATAATAACTAATCCCAATAGCCTTTCTCGCTTCTGCAATAGTTTTAGAAGCACTTTCACGCGCCTTTTCAGCGCCCTCTTTTAGTATCTTTTGTATCTGAGTTTCGTCGGCTTGCAAGGCAGCGGCACGCTCACGTATTGGGGCTATAAAGGCCACCATATCTTCTGCTAATTGCTTCTTCAGGTCGCCATAGCGGATGGTACAGTCGTTGTAATTCATTGTATAAGTTGCAATTGTATCGGCACTCGAAACCAAATTCATCAACTGAAACACATTGGCAATATACTCGGGCATTTCGCTGTTCATTTCTGTAGGTCCGCCGTCTGTCTTGGCTTTCATCACCTTTTTGCGAATGGTATCATCATCATCGGCAAGGTAGAGTGTGGCGTTCAGGTTTTCACTTTTGCTCATCTTACCATTACCATCAAGGCTTGGCACTTTTACCAAAGCACCACCAAAATTAAAGGGCTGTGGCTCGGGAAATAAATCGCCATAGCGATGGTTAAATCTTTGTGCAAAATTCCTTGCCATCTCTATATGTTGCTCTTGGTCTTTGCCCACAGGCACCTGCGCCGCTTTATGAATGAGTATGTCCGCTGTCATAAGCACAGGATAAGTGAGCAAGCCTGCATTTACGTTGTCGGGGTTTAGGCGTACTTTATCTTTAAAGGTTGGCACCTTCTCCAGCTCTCCTTTATAAGCCAGCATATTCAGCATTAGGTATAGCTCGGGTATTTCCGGGATGTCGCTTTGTGCATACAGCGCTACTTTTTCTGGGTCTAAGCCACAGGCAACGTTCTCGGCCACTACTCTATACACATTGCCCCGTAGGTCTTTCGGGTCGGGGTGAGTGGTAAGCGAATGATAATCTGCCACAAAAAAGTAACAATTATAGTCGTCTTGCATACGCACATAATTGCGCATTGCACCAAAGTAATTTCCTAAATGTAAATATCCTGTAGAGCGAATACCGCTCACTACTATCTCTTTGCTCATAAGGGCTGCAATTTAAAAAACTTACACACAAAGGCCACAAAGTTTTTTCATAAAGCCTTTCTATGCTTCGTGCTTTGCCTTTGTGTACTTTGTGTTTTTTCTTAGTGTTCTTTGTGGTAAATCCTTCCTATCACATAGAATCACAAAGCATTTTATACTTTGTGTACTTCGTGCTTTGCCTTCGTGCTCTTTGTGGTAAAATTACCTGCTCTTTTTCTTTTCTATAAACGCCTCCATTGCTGCCAAAGAAAAACTACTCAAGTTCTTATCCGCTGTCAAACCTGCTTTTTGGGCTATTTTACAACCATAATAAATATCATCAAAGCCTGCCAGCGAATGCGCATCGGGGTTTATCGACAGCAACACACCTTTTTCCATTGCATAGCTCACCCAACGCCAGTCTAGGTCTAGCCTTCTGGGGTGGGCATTAATTTCAATAACAACATCATATTCGGCACAGGCATCTATAATCATTTTATGGTCGAGCGGATAACCCTCGCGCGACAATAAAAGCCGACCTGTTGGGTGTCCCAATATCGTTGTGTAGGGATTTTGAATAGCGGTAAGCAAACGCTGCATTGCCTTCTCCTGGCTCATCTTCAGGTTGCTGTGCACAGAAGCGATTACCAAATCAAATGTTGCTAAAACCTGTGGCTCATAGTCTAGGCTGCCATCATTTAGTATGTCCGACTCTATACTTTTGAAAATTTTGAACGGTGCATATTTTGCATTTAGCCCATCAATTTCTATCTGCTGTGCGGCCACTCTTTCTGCCGTCAGTCCACTGGCATAAAAGGCAGCTTGCGAGTGATCGCTAATTACCAAATACTCCAAACCCTTGCCGATGGCGTGTTTTACCATCGTTTCGAGTGTTTCTTGCCCATCGCTCCATTTGCTATGTGAGTGGATAATTCCTTTGATGTCGCTTACTTCTATTGCCTTGGCAATGGTCTTTGCTTTTGCTTTTGCCAATATGCTTGCCGTCTCTCTCATTGCCGCAGGCACATACTGCAATTCATTATTTGCAAAGATTTCCTCCTCTGTTCTCGCTCCCTCAGTTATCTTATATTCCTTTTCAAAAGCCGCCAAGAACGCCGCGCTGCAAGCCTTCCGAAACTGGCTACTAGCTACCGCTTCTTTCTTTACGAAGTAAAACCTAATCGGAATATTGTCCGGCATTTGCAACAGCAACCCTTCTTCATTTTGCGTCATTGTTATCCCCGGCGCATTTGCCCACAGTTTGGGCAAGGTATCTGCCGGCATATCACTCACTATTTCTATCTCGGCTATCGTTTCAAGCTGTCTATAAAAAGCACCGGTGAGTACAAATTGATAATTTGGGAAACCTTGTTTCAATCTTGCTATCCAACTTTCGGCAATTGGCTCTACTGCTGCCCATAGCTGAAAGCCTGCACTGTTGCGTATGAAGGCTATGCTTTGCAATACCGCCTCTTGGGTCTTTTGCCCAAAGCCTTTAAAGCTTGCCAATCGGTTCTCATTGCAAGCATATTCTAGCTCACCTACAGATTCTATCCCCATCTCTTTCCATATCGTCCTTACCTTCTTTGGCCCCAGGCCTTTTATCTTCATTATTTCTAGCACACCAGCAGGCGTGCGTTCCATCAGTTCTTCTAGTTGGCTTAGCTTGCCTGTGTCTAATATCTCACGCACTTTTCGGGCTGTAGATGCGCCAATACCCTTTGTGGCAGCCATTGTAGCATCATCCATTGTAGATAGCTCCGTACCCAATTGGTCTATATTGTAGGCCGCTATGCTATAGGTCTTGGCTTTAAAGCTATCCTCGCCCTGCAAGTCCATCAGTTTTGATAGTGCAGAGAAATAATCCGAAATTTCACCATTGTTCATAGCGCAAAAATAAGGAAGCAAGCTATCTTTACACAATGGTAAAAAGCGATTTAAACATTAGCCTCGTACAAACAGACATTGTGTGGGAAAATGCCGAGCAAAACCGAAACTTGCTGAGCAGAAAAATGGCTGCACTCAAAGGCAAGCAGCACATCCTTGTTTTACCCGAAATGTTCACGACAGGTTTTTCGATGGCCCCCCACAAACTTGCAGAAACAATGGACGGTGCCACTGTGCAATGGATGAAAAGCCAAGCCAATAGTCTACGCAGCATCATTACGGGTTCTGTTATTATTGAAGAAGAAGGACAATATTACAACCGCCTTCTTTGGGTTTTGCCCAACGGTGAAGTGGCCTATTACGACAAGAGACACCTATTTTCTTATGCAGGCGAGCAAGAACATTATTCGGCAGGTAGCCAAAGAAAAATAGCGCAAGTAAATGGTTGGAAAATTTGTCTCAATGTTTGCTACGACCTGCGCTTCCCGGTTTGGACAAGAAATACAGATGAGTATGATTTATTGCTTTTTGTTGCCAATTGGCCAGAAAAGCGAAACGAAATTTGGGAGACTTTGCTCAAAGCACGCGCTATTGAAAATATGAGTTTTGTGGTTGGTGTCAATCGTGTGGGCGAAGATGGCAATGAGCATCAATACATTGGAAATACTAGCATTTACAACCCTATTGGCGAATTACTAGCGCGAGCAACAAAAGATGAATCCATCATCCATTATACGCTCCAACACCAAGGAATTTCCGAAAACCGCAGCCGCTTTGGCTTCTTGAATGATAGAGATGATTTTTTGCTTCGCTAAATAATTTTACTTTTTCAAAAAGGGTTCAATACACAAAAGCAAGCCATTGCTAGCTTGCTTTTGTGTAGCAGCAGAAAATGCTGCATAGGTAAAAATTATAAGCTTTAGGAAAAGCCTTATTTTCTTTTAAATGTGATGTGGTTATTTTCTTCAACATTCTTGCCATTATCAACATAGGTACTATTGTCCTTGATAA
>JADLEN010000091.1 GCA_020846105.1 Chitinophagaceae bacterium
TGGCACCTACACCTTTGATATAATAGCAAAGGAATGGATGATGAACGATGTGTATTTGCCAATAGGTGGAATGCACAATGTAGAAAACACAATAGCGGCAATCACAGTATGTCAAATATTGGGACTTGACGCTGAAGAAATAAAAAAAGCATTGGCAAAATTTGCGGGTGTAAAAAGACGATTCGAGTATATCATCAAAACAGACAACGTTGTTTTTATTGACGATTATGCACACCACCCCGAGGAGTTGGAAACATTGATAAAAAGTGCAAAAAAACTATTTGCACATAAAAAATGTGTGGTTGTTTTTCAGCCCCATTTGTATAGTCGCACTAGCGATTTTGCGCAGGGCTTTGCCAACAGCCTAAGCCTTGCAGACGAAGTAATACTCTTAGACATTTACCCAGCAAGAGAGCAGCCTCGCGAAGGAGTGACGAGCCAAATGATAGTAGACAGAATGAGTAATAATGCAGTTACTATCTTGAGCAAAGATGGATTGCTAGCGTATGCAAAAGCTGCACCCATAGAGCTTTTTATCACAGCAGGCGCAGGCGATATAGACAAACTAATACAACCCTTAAAAGCAATTATTGAAGCGAAATAATGGAAGCGAAGCGAAAAATATCAGTGCGAAAAATTATACAAACCCTACTCACAATAGTGTTAGTAGTGTCGTGTGTATTTGTAATGATGAGCGCAGCAGAAATTCAAAATAAAAAGAGATTAAGTGGATTGAAAATAGAAGTAAAAAATGAAGACTATTGCCAATTTGTAAGTAAAGACCAGATTAAAATAGCATTATTTGAAAAGCGTCATTTATCGGTAAACAAGCTGAGCCTAGCCAATGTGGATATTAAGAAAATGGAAGCCATTTTGATGACTAACCCTTGGATAGAAAATGCACAAATATTCGTAGACAATCAAAAACAACTAAACATCCAAGTGACACAAAGAAAGCCGCAATTGCGCGTTTTCGACCAGGTTGGAAATACTTATTATTTGGATGCAGCAAAACAGATTTTGCCAATTTCTGAAAATTATACTCACTACGAGCTATTATTTATAAACGTACCCCTAATTAAAGATGATAGTATCGGTGATTTGCTAAAAACAAAAATGATAAACCTAGCCCAATACATAAAGAGAGACAGCTTTTGGCAGGCGCAAACTGCACACATTTTGGTCAATAGCATCAACGATTTTCAGCTAGTACCGGTAATAGGTAAGCACAAAATACTGTTGGGTAGTGCAGAAAATATCGACGAACAGTTAGAGAATGTTTTTGCTTTTTACAAAAACATTCTTAACAAAATAGGGTGGGAGAAATATGAGATTATAGATGCGCGATACCACAACCAGATTGTAACATCACCATCGTTGCCTTGGAAAGCGCCCGTAGACAGAGTACTTACCAATATAAATTGGGTAAAATCTATTGTAGGCGATGAAACAAAAAAATTAAACTAAAGAAAAAAATAATCATTAACGAAACATAATTCAGAATACAATGAGCAAAACAGACCAACCTATAATTGTAGGATTAGACATTGGAACCACCAAAGTAGTAGCCATCGCCGGGCAAAAAAACGAGTTTGGCAAACTTGAAATTTTAAGTGTCGGCAAGTCGGAGTCGCAAGGAGTACGACATGGCGTGGTAATGAATATAGATCAGTGTATCCGCTCTATACAATCGGCTATAGAAAAATGTATTGCTACCAATCCCGACCTGAACATCAAGGAAGTGTACGTGGGTATAGCAGGGCAGCATATCAAAAGCCTCCAAACAAGAGGCGACAGAATGCGCCCAGACAACGATTCGGAAATAACCAAACAAGAAATAGACTTGCTTATCAACGATCAGAAAAAAACTTTTATCCCTGCTGGCGATGAAATAATAGACATCGTACCACAAGAATATTTTGTGGATGATATGCAAACGCCACTGAGCCCAATAGGCATGAATGGTGTGAAAATTGGTGCCAACTTTCATATTGTAACAGGCGATAGAAATGCAATAAGAAACATAAAACGTTGTGTAGAAAAATCGGAGCTATATACCATAGACCTAGTGTTGCAACCACTTGCATCGGCAGCTGCAGTTATGAGCCCTGAAGATTTAGAGGCAGGCGTAGCAATTGTAGATATTGGTGGTGGCACTACAGACATGGCTGTGTTTTATGATGGCATTCTAAAACACACTGCGGTAATACCCTATGCCGGCGTCAACATCACCAACGATATCCATTACGGACTAGGCGTGTTGCGTGCACAAGCCGAGCAATTAAAAGTGCAATTTGGCACAGCACATGCTGATCATGCTAGCCCTAATTCTTTCATTACAATACCTGGCCTTAAAGGCTTGCCACCAAAAGAAATTTCGGTAAAAAATCTAGCGCATATTATCCAAGCACGTACACAAGAAATTTTGGACTACGTACTTTATCATCTAAAACAAATAGGCCTTGAAAAAAGACTACACGGAGGTATTATACTTACAGGTGGTGGCGCAAGACTTAAGCATATTACCCAACTTACAGAGTATGTAACAGGACTAAGTGCAAGAATAGGACTACCCAACGAACACCTTGCGGGTGGCCACGCCGAGGAAATTAACGACCCAATGTATTCTACATGTATTGGCTTAATACTTCGCGGGTACCATGACTTTGAAAATGGCAACCTGAAAAAAAGCAGTAACAACCTCTTGCATATAAAACTCGATGGTATACCAGCATTTGAAGAAACACCCATTTTGAGTGCTGAA
>JADLEN010000092.1 GCA_020846105.1 Chitinophagaceae bacterium
AGCAAATCTTGATTTTCTATTTGTAGCGGACGCGAATTCAGCTTGCCGTTGCTTAACAAATCGTCCCAAGCATCTAAGGCTCGTTGCACACTATCATTTACCTGCACGCCAAAACGATAATAATTTTTAGTACCAAATGGATCTTGAAAAACAGGTATCACTTGTTTAAAGTTTGTACCAAAAACAGGTAGCTCTTGGATGTAAAGACTGTCTATCATAACCTGTGCAGGCATAGTGCTGTTGGCAGTATATTGTTGGCCATCTACAATTACTACCAATTGATAGTTGTGACCTATTATGCCCAAAATTCTACTCGTATTATAATTGCCCGGGCTAGTTTGCACCAATGTGTCGGTGATATTGCTTGTGGCATCTGTAATAACCACAGTAGCATTATTTACAGGATTATTTTTGCCTTCAGAGCTGAATTTGCTAGACTTGCTCACCAAAACGGTATGCACCAATTGACCATTTTCGTTGGTCACAATTCCTTCAATTACCACCTTAGATTCGCTATCATTAAGGTCTATGTTAATAACCTTTTCGCAAGCGCTTAATAATAAAATGCCGCAAAAAAGACTGACAATGGCATAGCTAATTCTCATACAAATAATTAGGAGTGAGTATTTTAAAAAAACCTTCTATTAAGGTTGGCAGCAAAACTAAAGTAAAGTCTCAATCAAAATTGTTAAGTATTCTTTTAGTCAATGGCCTAAACCAAAGAAACAACCTTTGACAATGTACCATCAAAGGTTGTTTATTGCCGAAAAAAATCGTGCTTGGTAGCGCCTACCAGAATTGCGTTTATTTACAGCAACAAAATCTGCCAAGCCCTTTCAATTTCCCCTTCTTCTAGCAAGTCTTTGGCATAATGTTGCAATGCTTCTAGCCTTTGGCTGCGCTCGGCAAAGTCGCTGAGAATTTGCTCTAATCTTCCATCATTTTCTATGGCCGATGTAGCTGGTATTTCGCTGCAATTGCCTAATATACCTAAGTGGTTGCCGTTGAGTATTTTACTGTTTTTAATTTGCTCGGGCAGCGCATCAATACCCACGCCTAGCTTGGTGTTGGGCTTCGCTACTTCAAACACTGCGGCACCCGATGCACGGCAATAATAATCGCCACCCATACGGGCTACAAGGTCTATTTTATGCGGGTCTATTTTGCCGTTTTCATCCAGCACATTATCGTCTATATGCATGCACAGCACTTCGCACATAATAAGGTTGCCAGCACCGCCTTCTTTGCCTGTTTCTATTACTTGTATCACTTTGCACTCTAGGCTTACAGGTGCTTCCTTTACGCGGAAAGGTTTTACAAAATCTGAGGCTATTTGAGTGAATCCTGCTTTCTCAAATTCGTTGGTTCCCTTGGGGTATTCGCAGCTAGCAAGGCTCATTTGCTGTACAATATTGTAGTTCACAATATTCACCACCACTTCCATATTTTCATACACATTTTCTAAAGTGTGTTTAATGGTATTGTCGCGCACACGGCGTGCTGGCGAAAAAATAAGTATGGGCGGCTTGCTGCCAAATACATTGAAAAAACTAAAGGGCGAAAGATTGGGATTGCCATCACTATCTATAGTACTGGCAAAACATATAGGGCGGGGTGCTACAGAGCCCAATAGATAGGCGTGGAGTTCGGAGGTTTTTACTTCGCTAGGTACTATTCTCATTGTCAGTGGTTTTTATTTTTCGTTGGTTACAAATGTAGCCTAAAACTTACATCCAATCATTCGCATTATCTTGCAAGCAAATTCCGATTATTTATGACTTTAAATATTGGCGACAAGGCCCCAGACTTCGCAGCAATAGACCAAAACGGACAACCCGTTTCGCTCAAAATGTACATAGGCAAGCGTGTGCTACTCTACTTTTACCCCAAAGACGATACTCCGGGCTGCACCGCACAGGCTTGCAACCTGCGCGATAATTTTGCTGCCTTGCAAGATGCAGGCATTGTAGTACTTGGTGTAAGTGTAGACGATGAAAAGAAACACAAAAAGTTCGAAACAAAATACCAACTACCCTTTACTCTTGTTGCCGATACCGACAAAACTATTGTAGCAGCATACGGACTATGGGCCGAGAAAAAATTTATGGGCAAAACCTATATGGGCACTAGCCGTACCAGCTTTCTGATAGACGAAGCAGGGAAAATTGCACACATAATACCGAAAGTAAAAACCAAAGACCATACCGCGCAGGTGCTGGAGCTTTGGGCATAAAGCATCAATCAGTCAAACTATTATTTTGAAAAAAATCATCTCGCTACTTAGCGATTACTACAAAGAGCATTTCAATTGGCTGGCTTTTTTCCTCACGGCATTATTAGGTGCTGCGCTCATTGTTGTTGCTTACCACAACAATTTTTATGAGCAATACATTGAGCAGCAGCAGCTATCGGTGCAGATTTGGCGCTATTGCCAGCTATATGGTATTGCTTTTATAGGTGCGTTTTTGCTCCAAGGCATTGCCGAGCGCAACATGCGCTTTCTAGCTTCGGGGCAGTGGTGGCTACTCTCTTTTTTGGCCATCTTTTTATTTGCCGTGCGTGGTGCCGATGTGCCTTACGACACCTATCTTTTTGGCCACAACAACAATCAGTATTATACCCTACTACACAAGATAGGCTACAACCTTGGCGGCCTTTTTACGCTCATTATCCCCTGCTTTGTGTATTGGTTTTTTGCCGATAGAAAGGAGCAAAATTTCTACGGGTTCAAGACCAAAGGGGTGTCTTTTTTGCCCTATTTTGTGCTGCTTGCTTTAATGATTCCTTTGCTCTTTTGGGCAGGCACGCAGCCCGATTTCTTGGACACCTACCCACGCTATACCAAGATAGGCATAGACGCTGGACATGTGCGCTACCCTTGGATAGTAGCACTCTACGAGCTCGTTTATGGCTCCGATTTTATCTTCACCGAATTCTTTTTTCGTGGCTTTATTATTCTTGCTTTTGCGCGCAAGTTTGGGCATCGTGCTATATTACCCATGTGCGTTTATTACATCACCATCCATTTTGGCAAACCCTTGGGCGAGACCATCAGTTCCTTTTTCGGCGGCCTATTATTAGGCGTTATTGCCTATCGCACACAGTCTATTTATGGCGGCATCATAGTACATTTGGGCATCGCTTTCTTGATGGAGCTTTTTGCTTTCCTGGGGCGTGCCGGCTATTTACATTTCTAAAAACATTTACCCAAAAACATACTTACAATGGCAGATACTACAGCATTTCTCGAAGCGATAAATAAAGGCTATACCTTCAAAGGCGATGCACCCAAAATAGGTGTAGCTATGCTTGATGGACAGGTAGTAACCGGTGCCGATATTCGCTTGCCACTACGCTCTATGAACCGTCACGGGCTCATAGCTGGTGCCACAGGCACGGGCAAAACCAAAACCCTCCAAATCATTAGCGAAGTACTCAGCGACAACTCTGTGCCCGTACTCCTGCTCGACATCAAAGGCGACCTCAGTGGCATAGCCGCCGCAGGCGCCACCAACGACAAGATAAAAGACCGCTATGTGCAGCTGGCTATGGATTACAGCCCCGCCGCCTACCCTGTAGAGCTCATGACCCTGAGCAAGCAAAAAGGCATACAACTACGTGCTACCGTTACCGAATTTGGCCCCATACTCCTCAGCAAAATCCTAGACCTCAACGATACCCAAGCAGGCCTCGTGTCTATGATTTTTAAATATTGCGACGACCACAAACTACCCTTGCTAGACCTCAAAGATTTTATCAAAATGCTGCAATACATCAGCAACGAGGGCAAGGCCGAAATAGAAAAAGAATACGGCAAAATAGCCACCACATCCACAGGCACCATCCTGCGCAAAGTCATAGAACTACAGCAGCAAGGCGCCGACAATTTCTTTGGCGAAAAAAGCTTCGAGGTAGAAGACCTCATGCGCATAGCCCCCGATGGCCGCGGCATCATCAACATCCTGCGCGTTACAGAGCTGCAAGACCGCCCCAAACTCTTTGCCACTTTTATGCTGCAAATGCTTGCCGAGCTATACGCCTCTTGCCCCGAAGAGGGCGACCTCGAAAAGCCCAAACTAGTGATGTTTATAGACGAGGCACACCTTATATTCCAAGAGGCTAGCAGCGCCCTGCTCCAACAAATCGAAACCATCATCAAGCTCATACGCTCCAAGGGCATAGGCATATTCTTTTGCACCCAAAACCCTATGGACGTGCCCGCTAGCGTCCTTGGCCAGCTAGGTATGAAGGTGCAACACGCCCTTCGCGCATTCACCGCCGCCGACCGCAAAGTCATCAAACAAACAGCCGAAAACTACCCCGAAACCAGCTTTTACCGTACCGACGAACTTATCACACAACTCGGTATTGGCGAGGCTTTCATCACCCTACTCAACGAAAAAGGCATACCCACACCCCTAGCCCACGTAATGCTAGTGGCACCACGCAGCCGTATGGACATACTCTCTGATACCGAGATAGACAGCATCGTAGCCCAGTCGCGGCTAGTGCACAAATACAGCGAAACCATAGACGCCATAAGCGCCTACGAACTGCTGAATGCCAAAATAAAAGAAGCCACCGACAACACCTTAGCAAAAGAAAAAACACCCAAAGGCCGAGAAGAAAAATCCTTCCTCGAAAGCATGATGGACAACCCCACCGTACGCCAAGTAGGCCGCACCGCCGCCAGCATCATCACCCGCTCCTTGCTAGGCGCACTAGGCCTTGGTGGCCGCAGCCGCCGCAGATAATTTTTAGATTTTTTGGGCGTGTCGCCAATGCTGCGCTTGGCGCCGGGCTGCTCTAGGCTCCGCTGCGCTGCGGCCCTGCGGGCTGGCTGCCAAGGGGCAGCCACCTGGCACATCCCTCACGCTTTCGCGGGTGCTACCTTTAGCGTGTTGTGTGGCGCTCGCAGGCCACACGCTTCCGTCATTGAAGCAAGAAGAAAGCAAAGCTTTTGACGAAGCTTGCGACCGAAGGTCAATCAATCTAAATAACAAACCACAACCCAACCACATGCGAAATTCCCCTCCCTTGGAGGGGTGTCCGCAGGACGGGGTGGTTGTACCCAACCACAACCCCACCACAAGCTGTCATTCCGTAGGAATCTGTAGCGCTTATTGCACAACTAGCAACAGATTCCTACGGGATGACATTAGCATGTAGCAGTATTCCGTTTATTGTTTTTTGTGTGGCAGTCAGGAGACTGCCTTTTAGCCACGACGTAATAGGCTTTGCTGCAAAAGGCTTGCGCCCCAGACTACGACGAGCGGGGAAAAAAAACAACTAATTGTGTGTTTTGTAATATCATTTACCCATAACTTTGTTTTGCAATACTATGATACCAAATACTTTTTTATGAAAAGCCCTAACAAAAAGCGCCGCTATGACCACTCGGGCCCTAAGCTCAAGCAACTAGGCGACAGGCTACTGATGGTAGCTCGCAAAAGGTAATCTCTAATTTTTTTATACAGCACACATAACATGTCCGCCACCTTTATCCGCACTTTATTAGTACTGGTGCTTTGCCTTGCGCTAAGCCCTATTTATGCACAGCCAGCTACAGCGCCCAAAACCCGCATCAATCTTGGCAAAGATGTAGCCAGCTTGTCTATAGGTACAGGCCTCGACTATGCCGGTGCGGCAGGCGCCAAGCTCAACCTACAAGTAGTACCACATTTCAGCATATTCTTATCGTCAGGTGTCTGGGCCAGCCGTATTACCACTGCAATAGGTGGCAAGTTGCGCCTGCTCCGTCAGCCCCAATCAATGGTATCGCCATACCTCATGGGCTTATATGGAAACACCGATATCGCGGCTTACGAGTACTATACAGGCAGGGCCATTTTTGAAAAAGGTGTAGCCGTAGGCACAGGTATCGACATTTTGAATACCACCAACAGTTTTGGCTACCTAAGTATTGGTGCCAATTATGCCCCCAAACCCAGCCTCATTTATTTTACTTTCGGGCTTAGCGCCATAATTGGGCGTAGGCTGCCGTAGCCCAATGAATTTGGCACTGCATAAGGTGGGTAGCAAAGTGGGCTGGAAGCCCAATAGCAGCACCCAAAGCCCCCGCTCGCCGTAGTTTCTTGCTGCTAGGCGATTATGGGGCGCAAGCCTTTTGAAGCGCAAGCCTACTTCGTCCTCAGTAAATGACAGTCTCCCGACTGCAAACAAAAAGCCCCGCAAAATAATCCCTCTCCCCCATATTTCCTAATAATACAATGTAAGTTGTCGGCTAGCGCAAGTTTGCAGCAGAGCCCATGTGCGCAGCATACTTGTGCCTAAATAGATAGTATAAATACCCAACGCTTCAAAATCTATACTGCATACACACACCTGTAGCGCTTTTTTTGCTCAAAACCTGCCAAAATAGCATATAAAAGCCACCCTAAAGCCTATCAACCACCAAACAGAGCCAATAATTATGCCATATTTTCCTATAAAAGACCCATAATTGCCTGTCAAGCACCCATAATTGCCTGTCAAAGACCCATAATTGCCTGTCAAGCACCCATAATTGCCTGTCAAAGA
>JADLEN010000093.1 GCA_020846105.1 Chitinophagaceae bacterium
CGGTGGGTACATTTAATTATTATTTCCCAAGCCTTTATGGAGATAGCTATCACGGACTGAAAGAAATACTGCAAGCACCTATAGACACTGGCAATGGCACGCTGTTTTTCCTTCTTTTTATTGCTACTCTCAAGCCATTGGCGGCCTCGCTGAGCCTGGGTGCTGGTGGCGATGGTGGGGTGTTTGCCCCAAGTATAGTGGCGGGTGCTTTTTTGGGACTGCTGGTAGCCTATGGCAGCAATAGGTTTTTGGGTACGCATCTTATCCCTGTGAACTTTGCGTTGGTGGGTGCAGCGGCTACTTTGTCGGCAGCCTTGTACGCACCCTTTACGGCTATGGTGCTGGTGTGCAACCTGGTGCCGGGGGGCTATGTATTGTTTGGCCCGGTGTTGGTGGCCTGCTTTGTGGCTTACTTTTTTTCTAAAAAGCTGCTGCCCTACAATGCCTATACGCACTACTTTTATACGGGTGCCAAGGGGCAATAAGCTGCTTCTGCGCTACATACCGGAGAATCGGAAGCCATCTAAAAAGATGTTGAGCTTTGTATCGGGCAGCTGCTTGGCGCTGAAGGCATAAAGCACTGCTATAAACTGGGTATCGGTCCAGGCTTTTACTTTCCAATTGTTGCTTTCTTTGTCTTTCCAATAAGCCACTATACCGCGGGTGTTCTTGTTTTCTTTTAAAATATTGCCCTTGCCGTAGGGTATGGCTTCGGTAATATTAAAAGCAGATTGTAAATAATCGAGATAAGCGGTTAGGGAGGCTTCGGCATCATCTAGTGTTGCTACTTTTTCAGAAAGTTTTACGAGAATGACACCGTAGTGGATGTCGTCTTTTGCACATTCGGCAGTATATACTACAGAAGAGTCTTCGCTAAGGCTAGTTTCGAAATTGTCTAGCGCACAAAAGGCATATACCGTACAGCCACTTTTGCCGATGGGGTATTTCTTCAAGGATTGACTATGTGCCATAGTGCCAATACACATTGCTATTGCGAAGCATAAGAGTCTTTTCATCATTTCGATATTAAGCACTAAAACTAATGTATTTATTGGAGCGTTGGGGATTCTATAATTTTACATTCTAGGCTTAAGCATGCCTTGCTGCTTTTGTGGCTGTAGGGTAAAGGCAATAGTAACCATTGGCCTGATAGGCAGCCTCTGCCTTTTTCTTGAAAACACTTTTCATAATAAAAGGGCCTAGCTTACAATTGCAGCTAAGCCCTTTATTATGCTTATCAGGATTGTTTATTCCTTTATTAGCCGCTCTATAGCAAGGTTGTTATGAGCATCTTTCAATTGCAAATAGTAGATGCCTGTAGCCAAGTGGCTAAGGTCTATGGTTTTTTGGTTTTTAAAATCGGGGGCGCTATATACTAGCTCGCCCTGCTGGCTATACACGCTAGCTGCGCTTATATAGTGGCTGCTGCTCAGCACCATTTTTCCGGTAGATGGGTTGGGGAAAACACTAAAGAAAGACGCGTGTTGCAGCCCTGCTATAGCTGTAGGTATGGGAAACAAATCGTGCGTGGGCCACTTTGTTATTTTAGCAAGGCTATCCGTAACCATATCCATAAAGGCGAAGTACATAGGTGTATAAACTTTGGGCAATCCGTTAAAGATAACCGCCCAGGTGAGCTGTTGTGTTTCATTGCGCTTCATGATGCTTGCCGTGCCTTCTACCCCACCCGTATGCCAATAATCTTTGCTGCCCGGCTTCACATTCCAGCCCAAGGCATAGTTTGCCCAAGTGGGCAAGCTGCGGGTCATTGTGTCTATGGTTGCAGGTAGTAGCATATCGGGTTTGGTGGTAAATTTATCTACCGCTACTAGCAGCTTACAAAGGTCTTGTGCCGCTGCCACCCAGCCGCCTGCGGGGGTCATTATTTCATAATTGTACACACCGTAGGGTGTAGGCACAGAGTTGGGAATGCCCGTATAGATAGAAGTGCCCAAGGGTGCACCCGCATAATTGTAGTAAGACACTTCATTGGGCAAGGTATCTTTTTGTAAAGTGCGGCCAGCATACATCTCCTGGATATTTAGCGGCGCAAGGATGCTGTCGCGCACATAAGTTTCGTATTTCTTGCCGCTGAGCTTTTCTATCACCTTGCCCAATACCCCAAAAGCAAAATTGGTGTATTGTGCCGATGTGCCTGGTGTGTAGTTGAGTGCCTTGTTTTTCATGGCCCAGCTTATGACCAATGCCAGCGAATCTGTAGGGGCAGGCAAGCCCGAAGCTATGGCTATGTTGTAGGTTTCGAAAAGCGGGTCTGTGGGGTACGGAAACGAGAACCCTGCACTATGGCTCATCAGCTGCCGTACGGTAATATTGAAGTAGCGCGCATCTATGGCCGTTTGGTACATTGGCTCGTTGAGGATGCCGCCCAAGCCAAACACCGTATCGTCTAGCTTAAATTTTTTTTGCTCCCAAAGGTGCATCAGCGCTATGCTGGTGACAGCCTTAGACGCGCTTGCTATCCTGAAAATACTATTGGGCTGCACCAGCTTTTTGCTTTGCGTGTCTGCAAGGCCAAAACCCCTATTGTACACCAGCCTACCTTGGTAGGTCACGGCCAGTTGCCCACCCGGCACATCATAGTCTTTCAGTATTTTTAACATTGCAGTGTCGTACACCGCTAGCTCTGGCACATATAGCCCTGTCTGTGCCTTAGCTGCGCTGCAAGTGCCAAGCGCGCATAACATCAATAACGTATTTCTGATGTTCATACCAAGAAAGATTTTTGTGAAAATATGTAGCAAGTTAACGATTTTGTATAATATAGCATATCCTCTTGCCCCTAGCCCCTAGCCACACAGTTTTTCTTTTTGGGCGATTGGGCTTCTGTCTTACTATTAAGCTTTGGGTCTCGGGCTGTTGCTTGTACTCCTCGCTGCGCTGCGGGGTACAGCTGCCATCCCGCGCAGGTTGGGCTTTGGGTGCTGCTATTGGGCTTTGCTTGCCGCGTAGCCCCCAAAAACAAAAAAGCCAACTAGCCTTGCGACTAATTGACTTCTTTGATGTTTTAACGCTATTGGCTAGTATCGCCTATTCGGGGTCTAGCTCTATGTCTAAGGTGCTGACAACGCCTACGGATATGACTACGTTGTGCACAACCTTGGTGCGGTAGCCGGGGGCGGTAACGCGCACTGTGTAGGTGCCCGATGCTACTGGCTTGAGGAGATAATGACCGTCTGGCTCGCCATTGGTGGTGTCTGAGGTTTCTAATATCATTACTTCGAAGATGCTTACTGGCTGGCTATCTAGCGAGCTGGTAGCTAGGCCACGGATGCCTGCCTGGCCTGCGCTGGATATTAAACCCAAAACGGTGTCGAAGGTAAATTCTCGGCGCTTGCCTTCTATGTCCATAAAGATTTCTTGGCCATCTTTAAACATGCTCATCAGCTTGGCGTGTACGGCATTGTTGGCAGCTATTTTGGCCTCGGTGGCGTTGTAGGCTGCGGCTTCGCTGCTGATAAAGGCTTCGTATTGGCTGTTAAATTCGGCTATATCGGCGGCATAGTCTGTAGGGAAGGTGGCGGGCATGTTGTTGCCTGCGCTAAGCTGGGCATCGTAGGTGGTCATAAAGTATTCGGCAGATACGTTGAGGCCTCGTAGCTCTTCCCAATTGTAGTTTGCGGCTTTTTCGTAGCGCATGGCGCCTGCGGTTTCGAGGCGGGCTTTGAGGGTAACGGGCGGAAAGGAGGTGGTGGCGTATCGTTTGAGGGTTTGCCAACGGCCAAGACAGGCATCGCCTTGTAGCACAAGGAGTGCGCGGAGTGCTTCGGACTCGCCATAGCGGGCTTGGGCATCGGGCAGGGCTTCGGCAGCGTCTATCTCGGCAAGGGCGGCTATGCCGTAGGGTGCTAGATAGTAGCCACGGTAGGCGGTAAACTGGGCTAGGAATTGTGCGTAGGAGTGCCAGCCTGAGCGGGCTACTGCGTAGAGTTCGTTTTGGGTGCGGTTGTAGGCTTTGATAATCATTTTGTGTGTTTTTTATGGATGAAATTGAAAATCATTTGGAATATGGATATAAACGCAACTTTTTTATCCTTATTGTGTAAAAAGTATATTTTTCTAAAAAAAAAATAGTGGTGGATTATTGCTTATTAATGGTGCTTGATAATTCCCGATGGCAGTCTTATAGGCTTTTATGGGTTCTTTATTGCCTATGATGGGTGCTTGACAGCTAATTACTGGTCTTTGACAGGCAATTATGGGTGCTTGACAGGCAATTATGGGTCTTTGACAGGCAATTATGGGTGCTTGACAGGCAATTATGGGTCTTTTATAGGA
>JADLEN010000094.1 GCA_020846105.1 Chitinophagaceae bacterium
CCCCTTGAAGTACTTGCATGCGCACATAATCGTATCTTATTAGCAACTCTTGCCCAGGCGATAGGGTTTCAATAAAATTAAAATCTTGCTTGCGATAAAGTTCTTCATGTAGGGGTAATACAAGTTGTTCGAAAATTGTTTCGATTTCATCTTTTTCTTGTAAAGCAAGCAATTCGGTTAGCGATAATTTTGGTAGGTATTGGCTATGCAAAATGTAAAATAATTTGTTTGATTTTTAAAAAAGTAAACGAGGCATAAGGGGTAAATTATTCATCATCGCCCGCATAGTATTCATCTATTAACTCTCCAATATATTGTAGTAAGTCTTTGCGCCCGTGGTATTTTACAGCACTAGTAATAAAGCTGCGAGGTATATACTCCCATTCTTCCTTCATTTTATTCACGAAGTTTTTGCAATTTCGAGCTGTTTCGGACTGCTTGTTTTTGTCGGATTTGGTGAATACCACATTGAAAGGAATTTCCCATTCGCCTAACTGGCGCAAAAAATCCAAATCAATAGCTTGCGGCTTGTGCCGGCTGTCTATAAGCACAAAAACACAAATTAAGTTTGGGCGTTCTTGCAAATATTTAGAAATCATTTTCCCAAATTCTTTGCGTTGGCTTCTCGAAACCTTTGCATAACCATAGCCGGGCAAATCAACCAAGAACCAATCGTAGTTGATAATAAAATGGTTGATATGCTGTGTTTTACCAGGATTGCCCGATGTTTTGGCAAGTTTTTGGTTGTTGGTGAGCATATTAATTAATGAAGATTTGCCAACGTTGGAGCGACCAATGAAGGCAAACTCGGGCTTGTTGGGTGTGGGGCAGGCGGCAACATCAACATTGCTGATTAAGTATTTTGCAGAATTTATTTCCATAGTATTGTTTGTACTGTATTTTTGTGCAGTAGAGCATTCTTCACAAATTTATATGAAACACAACTCTGTAGTACCAGATTCGGCATCAAAATTAAGCAAGAAAGAGCAAGTTGCCGATATGTTTAATAATATAGCTGGCAAATACGACTTTCTTAATCACTTATTATCGATGGGGATAGATAAAGGATGGCGTACAAAAGCGATTCAAAGTATACAAATTATTGAACCCACAAAAATATTAGATGTAGCTACAGGCACCGGTGATTTGGCTATTGCGGCTGCCCAGAAGTTGCCCAATGCACAAATAGAAGGCATAGATATTGCAGCGCAAATGCTGGCTGTGGGCGATGTCAAAATAGCTGATAAAGCTTTAGGTAGTCGCATACGATTAAGAGTTGCCGATAGTGAAAATCTCCCTTTTGAAACCAATAATTTTGATGCAGTGCTTTGTGCCTATGGTGTACGTAATTTTCAAGATTTGCAGGCGGGGCTCAGTGAAATGAACCGCGTAATGCGTATAGGTGGCCGGTTGGCAATATTGGAATTTTCGCAGCCAAAAAAATTTCCAGTGAAACAAGTTTTTACATTTTACTTCAAATTCATAATGCCTATGTTTGGAAAACTAGTTTCGAAACATAGTACCGCATATTCTTACCTACCAGAATCAGTAATGGCTTTCCCGGAAGGGGCCGATTTTTGCAAAATATTGGAGGATTGTGGCTTTAAAAACACCAAAGCAAGGCCACTAACTTTTGGCATCACAAGCTTGTATACGGCTGAAAAATAGTGCCACTCACTTTTATATACGGGCATTTAATTTGAATGCATTTACACGATAGAATTAAAAAAATTAAAAAAATTCGAGTTCAATACTTATTTTTACAAACGTCTTAACACCTCAAGATTTTTTAAATAAAAAAATTATGATGAAAAAATTAACCCTCTTGTCTTCCGTAATGCTCTTTTTGGGCTTTACATCTTTTGGTCAAAGTGTTGCCCCTTGCGGGTTTGATGACGTGCACCAAAAGCGAATGCTTAGCGACCGTCAATACGAAAACACAGTCCGCGAGATGGATAACCGTTGGATTAAAAAATCCACTATTGCCGCAACTGCAAAATTATTGTACACACCTAGCGGTTATGTATACGAAGTGCCTATTGTAGTGCACGTGCTACATACAGGCGGTGCTGTAGGCTCTAGTTACAACATTGATAGTACCAAAATTGGGCAAATGATTGACTACCTAAACAAATCTTACGCTGCGGTGTCTCCATTTCCTGATACTACTGCAGGCGGTTGTAGAATTCCACTCAGATTTGTACTTGCAAAGCGTACGCCTTGGGGTGCAGCTACAAATGGTATTATACGTGTGGACGCAAGTGGAATACCTAACTATACTGCATTTGGTGCCAACGCTAGTGGTAGCTCAGGAGTTGATGACGATGTTATTATGGCTTTTAGCCGTTGGAATCCCTCAGATTATTATAATGTTTATTCTGTAAACAAAATAGACGGAAACGATCTTTATTCTTCAGGTGGAATTGCAGGATTTGCATATTTTCCTGGCAATCCTTCAGTAGATGGTATGATTGTTTGTGCATCGCAAATAAAAAGCGGTAGTACTACAGTAGCTCATGAATTTGGACATGCTTACAACCTTTACCACACCTTCCAAGGTGATGGATCAGGAGGCACTTGCCCTCCTACTACATCTTGTACTACAACAGGCGATTTGGTATGTGATACAGAGCCTCACAGACGCTCTGCATCTTATGCCGGTTGGTGCCC
>JADLEN010000095.1 GCA_020846105.1 Chitinophagaceae bacterium
AGCAACTAACAAGAGTGAAATAACCAACCACGCCTACAATGAGCGTATTGCCTACGCCCAAGCACAATACTTTTTTAAAAAAGGGTCTTGGAAAGATGCTATTGTAGCCTACGAAGCAGCAGGCATTTACAACCTCAATAACAAAGAAATAATTACTTCTAAGTTTGAACTTGCCTATTGCTATTTCAACAACAAACAATTTGCCGAGGCCAAAAAATTAATGGTAAGCATCAAAGACCTTGATAGTAAATATGCCGACAATGCACATTACTATTTTGGCTTACTTGCCTATAATGAGGCCGATTACAAAACCGCACTCGAAAGCTTCGAAAGAATAGAGTCGAAAAACGAATACAAAACCGTAGTACCCTATTATATAGCAGAGATACTGTACTTTGATGGCAAAAAAGATAAGGCTTTAGCAAAGGCCTTAGCGGCTATAAAAAGCCCCGAACAAAATTATTACCACAACGAGCTGCATTTATTAGCAGCACAGTGCTATTTCGAAAAAAACGACTACAAAACAGCTATCCCTTATTTTGAATTTTATTACACCAACGTTTCTAAAATTCGCAAGCAAGACCTCTTCAAAATGGGCTATTGCTATTACCAAACCGAGCAATGGAAAAAAGCTGTAGAGCCTTTCCAGCAGCTAAGTGTGGTACAAGACGAGCTAGGCCAAAATGCAATGTATCTACTTGGCGATTGTTTCCTAAAACTAGATGACCCCAAAGGTGCCAAAAATGCTTTTGCTATCTGTAGCGAAATGAAATTCAATCCACAGTTGGTAGAGCCCTCTTTGTTGCTTTCTGGCAAGCTTGCTTTTCAGCTAGGCTATGCAAGCGAGGGCAATGCACTACTGAGTAAGCTAAATAATGAATACCCTAATTCACAATTTCGCTCTGAAGCAGCCAACGTACTTTCGGCACAATTGCTAAAAGCTGGTGCATACGCCGAAGCCTACCAAATGTTGCAAGAAAGCAACTCGGCAAGTATGGAATTGAAGCAAAAAATCAATTATGGTTTCGCATTGCAAAATATCCAAAAAAACAATTGGGGCGAGGCCGAAAAATTACTCAATCAATCGCTCTCAAATAACAGCAACCAAAGCTATGAAGCAGCAGCCTATTTCTGGAAAGCAGAGATAGATTACCGAAACAATAAATTTGCTGAAGCTATAAATAATGGCAAGCAATTTTTGGCAAAAAACACTGTCGAAAATGCAAGTATCAGCCCCAATGCCACACCGCAAAATGCGCTATTGACAATGGGCTATGCAGCACTAAATGCGCAACAATTTTCGGAAGCAAGACAATATTTTGCACAAGCACAAAGCAAACAAAACTTGCAACAATACTCGCCCGAACTAGCCGCCGATGCCACTTTGCGCGAAGCCGATGCCGCATTCCTAGACAAGGATTATGCCAAAGCTAGCGAGTTATACACCAAGTCTATAGCGCTGAAAGGCAATGATGGCGATTATGCCCTTTTTCAAAAAAGTACCCTTCTTGGTTTGCAAGGTCGCTCGGCCGAACAAGCCGACTTATTGTTGCAAATTGTAAGTCAAAAAAGTCCTGAATCTAAGTATAAATATGAAGCACACTATGCACTTGGCGACTTACACCTCGATGCTAATAAGTATGAAGATGCTATCAATCATTTTCAGAAAATAACCGACGCAAATGCCAAGCACCTTGCAAGCAAATCGTTGATGAAAATTGCTTTTGCTTACCAAGAAGCAGACAATAATACCAAGGCAATAGAAACTTACAAATCTGTAATAAGCAGATACCCCAATTCCGAACAAAGAAACTCGGCCTTAGATGCACTCAAAAACTTGTATGTAAGCACCAATCAGCCCAATGCCTACGTACAATTATTGAAAGACAACAACCTTAACGCTAGTAGCAGCAGCGATTTAGATTCTGTGTTTTATGCCGCAGCCGAAGGGCAATTTGCCAATAAAAATTATGTACAAAGCATAGAGGCTATGCGCAACTACCTGAGCCAATACCCCCAAGGTATTTTCAAAACAAAAGCTACTTTTTACAAGTCGGAAAGCCACTACCAACAAAAGCAATACGACTCGGCACTCATAGGCTACGACCTAGTACTTGGCGAGCCTTGGAGCGACTTTACAGAACCTTCGGCACTCAAAGCATCGGGCATAGCTATGGCACAAAGCAATTACATAGCTGCTGAAAAATACTTTGGCATCTTGCGCAGCAATGCTATTGGGCTCAGCAACCTCACTATGGCCTACAAAGGACTAATGCTTGCTGCCAAAAACCAAAACAACTATATAAGTAGTAGCAAGATTGCCGATACCTTATTGAGCTTGCCAGAGTTGCCAGAGGCCATAAAACAAGAGGCCCTTTTGGTAAAAGCCCATGCCGCGCTTGATGCCACAGAATACAAAGTGGCAGGCGCTTATTTTGGACAAGTGCGCGATGCCAAAAACATAGAAATAGCAGCCGAAGCCAACTACAACCTTGCTGCACTATTACTTATCGATGGCAAGCTGAAAGAAGCCGAGACGGCCACCAACCAAGTCATTGCCCAAACAAGTGCCAGCAATTATTGGAACACCAAAGCATACATACTTATGGCAGATGTGTTTGTAGCACAAAAAGATTTTTTCAATGCCAAAGCTACTTTACAAAGCCTCGTAAAAAATGCCAAGAATGAAAGCTTGAAAAAAGAAGCACAAAGCAAACTTGCAGAAGTAAAACTATTAGAAAAAGGAAAAAGCAAACTGAGCGAGGGATAGACTATGAAGCACACAAAACAAATCTTATCATTTTTGGGGCTACTCTTTGCTGGCAATACCTTTGCGCAGCAAAAGACCACTGTAGCCGATACCACTATCAAGGCTACCACCATAGAGATAACCCAAATATACAAGCCACAGATAAAGCAAGCCAAAAAAGAACAATACAACCCTAGCCTACCACCTACCGACAATAGCCCTAGCCGCTTCGAATACAAGGTGCCCCAATACCCTCAAAACTACAACTACAAGCCTACCCCCTTGCAAGCATTGGCCATTGCCAAAGATAGCAACAGCAATACCTACAAGCATTACATCAAAGCAGGACTAGGCAACCTACGCACCCTATACCTCGATGCGGGCCTTAGCGAGCTACGTACCAAAAGCACCAACACCATTATCCACCTTGGGCTGCTATCGCAAAAGGGCGATATCAAATACCAAAAACAGACTGTAGCCGTGCTCAATGCCCTTACCCAAGCCACTAGCCAAAAATACAATTACACCATTGGGCTAGATGCATCGCACCACAACTTTTTTCAGTATGGCTACGACCATGTTGCTATCCCCAATATCATGCCTAGCATGCAGAGCCTCTCTGGCGCACAACTATCGCTTACCGCTGCCGAAAAAGAATATGACCGCAACAAATTCAAGAAGATGGCCAACATCGGGCTTTCGTACCATACGGGCAGCAATAACCTTGGCGAAACCGGCTTGTCTGCTGGCGTGGCAGCACAAAAACTACTTACAGACTCGCTCACTGCCGAGGCAGGCCTACAGGGCAACATCGCTTTTTTCCAAGCCAACACCTACAGCGCCAACAATGGCTACCTATCCTTAAAGCTTGGTGGCACTTTCCAGCATGGCAACCTTACCCTACGTGCTTTTGCACTACCCACCATTGCCCAAAACCAAGCGCAGCACCTACTTGCCGATGTATCAATACAATTCCGCATACCCAAGGCCAAAGCCAGTGTAGCCACTGGCTACCACAGTAGTCTTTACCAAAACACCTACCGCCAGCTATACCTTTTCAACCCATACCTAAGCAACTATACCGCTAGCCAAACCAAGAGCCAAGAAATCTTCCTAGAGTTGCAGAAGTCTTTTGGGCACCACGTACATGCAAGCATCCGCATAGGCACTTGGCAATACCACAATTTTGCCACTTTTGTAAATGCCCCCATCAGCAACCCAGAGCAGCTAATGCTGCAATACCTACCCACTGTCAGCGCCTTTGCTACCCAATTTGCCCTACGCTACCAGCTAGGCACTAGTCTATCTGTAGGTGGCCTATTGGCCATCACCAACTATAGCAACATACCCACCAACACCAAAGTGTGGCACACACCCACCACCCGTATCCATGGCGATATAAGCTGGCAAGTACTACCCGAGCTACATTTTACAGCCTACAGCGCGCTTGTGGCCGGCAACTATGCTATGGACACCAAGCTAGCCCCCATACTACTACCCTCTTACCTAGACATGGGTTTTGGCGCCGAGTACCTACCCCTACCCAAGCTGTCTTTCTTTCTCAATTGCAACAACCTACTCAATAATAAATACCAACGCTGGCAAGGTTATCAAGCCTATGGTATAAATATTTATGGTGGTCTGCGCTTGAAATTCTAATTTCGCCCCAACTAACAAACAATTAGCCTACAAATCATGGACATCGCCAAATACATTGGTCTTTACATTCTCAAAAACAAATATTGCTGCCTACAAGGCCTCGGCAACTTAGAGATAAAAAAAATACCCGCTCAGCACCACGGCGACCAACTCACAAGCCCCAGCTACGTGGCCCAGCTAGACCCTCAAGGCTCTATCGACGACTCTTTTCCCAACTTTGTGGCCAACAACGAGCGCGTAAGCATTGCCAAAGCATCCAACGAAATCAGCGACTTTATCCGCAACAGCAAAGTAAAACTTGCCAACGGCGAAGCCATCATAGTACCCTCTGTGGGCCAATACATACTGCAAGGCCACCGGCTCAGCTTCGAGCTAGACGCCAACTTTAGCCTACCCACAAGCCCCATACACTTTCCGATAGCCACCACAGCCGCGCCCACCCCAGAAACCCCCAAGCCAGACGGCCACCTTTTCGAAAGCTTCAACAACACCAACAAGCAAAGCGCCATCAACTGGAACATGGTAGCCATCTGGGGCATCATCATCGTTATCGGCGCCAGCATCATAGGCTGGGGCGTTCGGTATTTTATCAACCAAACCCCTAGCCCCGAAATCGTAGAGCAAGCCCCATCGCCCATACAAGTGCCCATAGCCGTGGCAGAAGACACCACAGCCAACAGCATAGACAGCGCCGCACTAGCAGCCATAAGCCCTACTAGCAGCACAGACACCGGCAGCTACACCTTCCTTATCAAAGAATACAACACCCTAGCCAAAGCAGAGAAACGCCAAAAACAACTCATATCCTTTGGCTACAACGTAGGCCTCAAAACCATAGACAGCAACCTACACTACGTCATCAGCACCATACGTGCCACCCCTGCAGACACCGCCCACATCCGCGACTCGCTCAGCCGCAACCTAAACCCAAGCGGCGTGCGCATACTACCTTAGCACATACCTCACAAGCCCCAAAGCCCAGCCCCCAACGCTGGGCTTTTTGCTGCCCCCAAGCCACAGCCCTTTCTCTTTTTTTGGGCGGTTGGGCTTTCAGCTACTTCGTTAAGCTTTGGGTCTCGGGCTGTTGCTTGTACTCCGCCCCAAGGCCGCCGCCGCAAAGGCTTCAGCGGGGTACAGCTGCCATCCCGCGCAGGTTTAGGCTTTTATCTTGCTATTAAGCTTTGCTTTTGGCGTATAGCCACCCATACCCTAGCCCCCTAGCACACAGCCAATGCTCATTTCACCCTCCTCATTCACCGCTACACTTGCTCCTGATACTTCTTGGCTATGGCCAGCACCGCCTCAAAAAACGCCTTGTCATCCATCATCATCATATCGCCTACATTGCGCAGCTTAGCCACCTCCGCTACCTCATGCATATTCGCTATTCTTTCCAAGTTATTTATCACCACATTTAACGACCGCCTATGCGCCTTCCCATCTTGGCTCTGCACAAAATCCCTTAGCTCATTTTCGTACAGCATATAGCTTTCCAATGCTATGCGCTCCCGCATTTGCACCGCAGCATCTTTTTCTTCATAGGCCAGCCATATATGCCAATAGTAGCCATCCGCCTCTGCCTCTAGCTTACTATTGATATGTACCAGCGTATAAAAGTCTTCGAAAAAACGCCTAAAATCTACACCCTCCTTTATCGATTCCGATTTTATCCTTAGTGTTTTTATTTTCATTGTTCCCTTATTTAGTGCTCTTTTCTTTTGTATAGCTTTTACACCATAGCCCTTATATTTAGTAGCCACCACCACCACATTCTTGCGCCCTTGCCAGCCTTTTCGCTCCTCCCCAAAAACAATCCTTTACCCCTTGCAATCCCAATATTACTAATAATTATCATTATAGCAACACAGTTTGGCCATTTTCTGCCCTTAGTCCCAGCTTTTACACCCCAAAGAGCCATTTCCCCACCTTTTCCTGCCTTCTAAAAGCCTCAGACCGCCTTCGAAGCCTCCCGCACCACCTTCTAAGCGACCACCTTTAACATCTAAACGACCACCTTTAACATTGAAGCGACCCCCATGAGCATCTAAACGACCCCCATGAGCATCTAAGCGACCCCCATGAGCATCTAAACGACCCCCACGAGCATCGAAACGACCACCATGAGCATCTAAGCGACCCCCATGAGCATCGAAACGACCCCCACGAGCATCGAAACGACCACCAGGAGC
>JADLEN010000096.1 GCA_020846105.1 Chitinophagaceae bacterium
AATGCCCCTGAAGGACCAGTCATAAGTTGGCCCACCGTGGTGTACATATTATCGTTAGCACCATCTGTCATTACCATCGCTACCCTTTCGCCACTTGCAGATATATCCATAGAAATACGGTTATAATCCATTGTACTCGCCACAGAAGTAGGCAGATTGGGATAGAAAGGATCGGAAAACGTGAATGTGGTTAATAAAGTCAAAGGAGGTGTAATATTCCATTCATACAAACGGTACTCATAATTCTGAACACTATTGTTGTAATAAACTGCAACAATACAGGTATGGTCATCTATTTCCATGATGCCCACCTGCACATCACGTGCGTGGTCTATGGCTTCTGCATCTACACCCGTAAAGATACCTGTTGTACGGTCAATGTAGCCATAACTAAAACCACCGTCGGTATTACTGCTCCAGCCACTTACAAAAAGGTCATCGGCAAAGCGTGTAGAAGGGAAAGCATGATTAGAGAGGTATTTATTGGCCGTAACATCCAAATTATAAGAGGTGCTAGCCAGCATTGCTGCTGATGGATATTGATAGTCTGCCGTGGTAGAAGGCCAGAAAACTTGCGCTTGTACTTGTTGGCTATCTATATTGCCTAGCAAGGCTGCGCACAATAAAAGTGTGTACATTTTCGCCTTTTTAAAAATTAAATTGCGAATTGCGAATTGCCCTTTGGGCGTTTATAATTAGTTTCATTTTCAATAATTTTTTATGTTATAAAATATTATCGGTTTTGCTGTGTCGGAGCAGCAATCCCTGTTTTTTAAAATTGATGTTGTTTTTATTGAACAACATTTTGCGCTCAAGTATAGAATCATCCAAATTCTATAAAAGCTAATTAAAAAAAGGTTTCGAACTCAGGGCAAAGGCGTTTCCTATTGTCGCGAACCAAGGAAAAAAAATAGAAATTTCTGCAATAAAAATGACTTTTTAAAAAGCCAAAAAGCTTATTGAATGGCTATTGCAAAGAGATAATTTAGTTTCATAGGCTATAAGTTTTAAGATTTTATGGACAAACAAACTTAACAAATATTTTTATACCAACAAAAAAAAGCTCCGAATTCTTTCGAATCCGGAGTTTTATTTTTAAAGTAAAATTGCTTACTTAGATGGTTGCAAAGACCCAACAGGATTGCCGGTTTTATCTAATTCTATCATCTGATACCCAAGCGCGGCTATTTTATCCCACAATGTTGCTTTGTCGCCTACCAACAATACATTCATTTTGTCTGTAGCAGGTATGTGCTCACGGATAAAATTATTGGTCTCGGCCAAGCTCATCGAAGACAATATTTTGCTTTGCTCTTCGGGAAATTTAGGGCTGAGATTATAATCCATCAATCGAGATAAGAATGCAGCTTTTTGGCCACCAGACTCGTATTTACGTGCCTCGCTCTGCCCTATCGAGTTTTGGGTAAAACTCAATTCTTCGGCTGTCATACCTTTTATGCGGTAATCGCTAATTATATCCATAACGTCCTTCAAGGCACTGTCTGTAGCGTTGGCTCTAATACCTGCGCTAAACTCGAAAGAACCAGAATACTCGTCGCCTTTGAAACCAGAACGAGCACCATAAGTCCAACCTTTATCTTCGCGTAAGTACAAATTTACTCGGCTGTTAAATGCGCCACCAAGTGGATAATTGACCACTGTAGAGCGGTAATAATCGCCTGTTGCATCGTATTTCAAGTTGGTTACATATCCAATTCTGAATTCGGTTTGTGCAGCATTAGGCACATCTACAAAGTATACTTTCGTAGCTTCTGCTTTGGGCGCTTTGGGTATAGCAGGGATACTCACTTTTGCCTTAGGCAATTGATTCAAAAAATTCAAATTGCCTATCACTTCATCTTTATTCACATCGCCTACTACTACTATTTTGGCCTCATTGAAATTGAAATTGCTTTTATAGAATTGCTCTATATCTGCAAGCTCAATATTGCCTACAGAAGTCTCTGTACCACTTGCCGACCATCCCATAATATTATCACCATACATCAGCTTTTCGAAAATGGTAGAGGCAACATAAGAAGGTTGGTTGAGTGCATTTTTTATATTTTGGATTGTTCTACTCTTTTTTGTTTTCAAAGTAGTTTCCTTAAATTCTGGACGAAGAATTCGCTCTTCCAACAACTTTAGCGTAGCAGGTAAATTTTTCTTGAGACTACGTACGCTAATAGTCGTAGCGTCTAGCCCTGCATACACATTAATATCGGAACCCAATTTTTGTAATTCTGTAGTAAAAGCTTCCGCACTATAATTTTTTGTATCCTCATTCATCATGGTGGCAAACATACTTGCCAAGCCTTGCTTACTAGGGTTGTTGGCATCCATTAATATGCCGCCCTTAAGTTGGATACTTAGATTTACAATAGGCATTTCGGCAGTCTGAGTACCAATAATATCACTGTTATTAGGCATTTCTGCACTCCACAGTTTAGGCACATTCACCACAGGGTTGGCACCACTCTTAGGCATCACTTTACGGTCAAAGTTGTCTTTTGCCTTATTGTATTTAAGGCTACCATAGCCATAATTGGGCGCTGTGTAGCCACTTTCTTTTACGGTATAATTGTCTGCGGCAGCAGTATTATTTTCTTCGCCTTTGGTGGTTACACTTACGATGACACAATGCTTATTTTTGATGTACTGTTGGTACACACGCATCACATCCTCTTTTGTAATAGACGCATAACGATTAAGCTCTTGACCAATATAATTGGCGTTTCCTGTAAAAGTCTGGAATGCTGCCAACTGAGATACTTTGCGCGATACGCTTTCCAAACCATATATTGAAGAAGCTTCTTGTTGCTGTTTGAATTTTGCAATCTCATCATCAGTAGCGCCGCCACGTTGCTCGAAATCTGCAAAACCTTTGCGCACCAAAGCTTCCATATCGCTGAGTTTTTGTCCTGGGTAAGGCGTTACGGAAACTGTAAATTCGCCCGAAAGTTCAGATGTACTATTATAAGTTTGTGCACTTACTGCTTTCTGGTTTTTCACCATTCCTTGATAAAGAATAGAGTTATTACCTTGACCTATTATTTCGGCAAGGCAGTCTAAAGCTGCCTCGTCTTTGCTGTACTGAGGCGTTGTAGGAAACACCATACGCAACATGGGTACTTTTGCATAATTGTCCATCATGCTTACATAACGATCTTTGTCTAGCACGGGAGCCGAAAGCTTTAATGGCTGCACCTCTGGGCCTTTGGGTATGCTTCCAAAATATTGCTCTGCAAGCATCAAAACCTCGGCAGTATTCACATCGCCACCTACAGTAAGCACCGCATTGTTTGGGCCATACCAGCGAAGGAAGAAGTTTTTAAGGTCGCCAACATTCACACGATTAAGGTCTTCAATATAACCTATCGTAAGCCAAGAATACGGATGGCCATAAGGATACAAATTTTTTGCAGCCACCTCGCCCACCAAGCCATACGGGCGGTTGTCGTAGTTCTGTCCGCGTTCATTTTTTACAGTTGCACGTTGCACTTCAAATTTTTTCTGTGTCACAGCATCCAACAAAAAGCCCATACGATCGGCCTCTAGCCAAAGCATTTTTTCTAACTGATTGCTAGGTACTGTTTCAAAATAGTTGGTTCTATCGCGGTTGGTGGTGCCATTTAGCGTACCGCCTGCCTCTGATATAATTTTGAAATGCTGCTCATCACCTACATTGTCCGAGCCCTGAAACATCATGTGCTCAAAGAAATGTGCAAATCCCGATTTGCTAATTTGCTCTCTTGCCGAACCCACATGGTAGGTCACATCTACGTGCACTATCGGGTCGCTATGGTCTTCGTGAACTATCACAATAAGACCGTTGGGCAACACATATTTTTCATAAGGAATACTTATTTTCCCTTTTTCTTCCGCTACTTTTTCTACAAGCTTGGCTTGCGCCCAAAGAACGGTGGGCATAGACAACGCAAGGCTGGCTACAGTGCAAATTTTGATAAATTTTCTCATTTAGTGCTATTTTTTAAGAGCGTGAAGATAAGCCAAATGAACAATTATCCATCGGATAGTGCAGCATATTCAAAGACTTGGGTTTTTTATTTATGAAGTCGGCTTCAT
>JADLEN010000097.1 GCA_020846105.1 Chitinophagaceae bacterium
AGAGTAGTTTTTAACCCAGAATACGCAATAGCTTCTTTACTTCGATAAAAAAAAATGCCACAAAATTAGTTTGTGGCATTTTTATTTTATCGCTCAGCACTTTACATTATTTTTTGTCTGCTTCTTCGGTAGTAGCCTCTGCGTGCTTTATCGTAAATTTTATTTTAGCTTCTTGCTCATCATAGCCTGCAAGCACTTTATCGCCACTCACTATGCGATGGCTCAATATTTCTTCGGCCAATGGGTCTTCTAAATGCTTTTGAATAGCACGATGCAATGGGCGAGCGCCAAACTGCGGGTCGTAGCCTTTTTCGGCAATAAATTTTTTGGCTTCTTCGCTTAGTTCCAATTCAAAACCCAATATGCTCAATCGTTTTATCACATCTTTCATTATGATGTCGATGATTTTGTTGATATCTTCTTGCACCAATGAGTTGAAAATAATAACATCATCGATACGGTTCAAAAACTCGGGCGAGAAAGTGCGTTTCAAAGCTTTTTCTATCACACCTCGGCTACTTTCTTCGGTAGTAGATTGCTTGGCTTGCGTTGCAAAACCTACACCATCGCCAAAATCTTTTAATTGGCGCACGCCAATGTTAGAGGTCATGATGATGAGTGTGTTTTTGAAGTCCACTTTTCTACCAAGGCCATCGGTCAGCTGACCATCATCCAATACCTGCAACAAGATGTTGAAAATATCGGGATGCGCTTTTTCTATTTCTTCTAAGAGTACTACGCTGTATGGTTTACGACGGATTTTCTCTGTCAATTGCCCACCCTCTTCATAGCCTACATATCCTGGAGGTGCACCTATTAATCTTGTGAGCGAAAACTTTTCCATGTATTCACTCATGTCTATGCGTATCAAGGCATCTTCACTGTCGAACATATAGCGCGCAAGGCAACGAGCAAGCTCGGTTTTGCCCACACCAGTAGGGCCAAGGAATATAAAAGAGCCTATAGGTTTGCGAGGGTCCTTGAGGCCCACACGGTTTCTTTGGATAGATTTTACCACTTTGGCAATAGCTTCATTTTGCCCTATCACAGCACCTGCAAGGTCTTCGTTCATACGCATTAGCTTCGCACTCTCGGCCTCTACCATACGCATAACAGGTATACCAGTCATCATGCTTACTACCTCGGCAATATGCTCTTCGTTTATTGGGTAGCGCTTACTTTTAGCTTCTTCTTCCCAATTTATTTTTGCCTTTTCAAGTTCTTCGCCTAGCTTTTTTTCTTTATCTCTTAGCGATGCTGCCTCTTCAAAACGTTGGCTTTTTACAACCCTATTTTTCTCCTGCTTGATATCTTCTATCTGGGCCTCGAGGTCTATAATTGTTTGTGGTACATTTATGTTTTTGATGTGCACCCTTGCACCTACCTCGTCTAGCACATCTATCGCTTTGTCGGGCAATAGGCGGTCGGTCATGTAGCGGTCGCTAAGTTTTACACAGGCCTCAATAGCCTCTTGGTCGTATTCTACATTGTGAAATTCTTCGTACTTCGATTTGATATTTTCTAGAATCAAGATAGTTTCTTCAATACTTGGTTGCTCTATCAATACCTTCTGAAATCTGCGATCCAAAGCGCCATCTTTCTCGATGTGCATTCTGTACTCGTCTAGCGTAGAAGCACCGATGCATTGCAGGTCGCCACGGGCAAGTGCTGGTTTGAAAATATTAGAAGCATCCAACGAGCCGCTAGCGCCACCGGCACCAACAATAGTATGTATCTCATCGATAAACAAGATAACATCTCTATTTTTTTCTAGCTCGGTCATTATCGCTTTCATGCGCTCTTCGAACTGTCCACGATATTTGGTACCTGCTACTAATGAGGCTAGGTCTAGGCTTATAACTCGCTTGTCGAACAATACTCGCGATACTTTGCGCTGTACAATACGGAGGGCCAGGCCCTCTATAATCGCCGACTTGCCCACACCTGGCTCGCCTATGAGTATGGGGTTATTTTTCTTGCGGCGCGATAATATTTGCGACACACGCTCTATCTCTGCCTCGCGGCCTACAATAGGGTCTAGCGTGCCTTGCTCGGCTTGTTTGGTTACATCTCGGCCAAAATTATCGAGCACCGGTGTTTTAGATTTTGAAGCAGTAGTAGTGGTTTTCTTTTGCTGAAATTGCTTGCGCTCTTCCTCGTCTTCAAAATCATCGCCAGTGCCACCATCAAAGTCGGCATTAGGCAGATTTTTACCTTCGGCTGCAAAAAGTTCGTCTTTGTAATTTTCGTAATTGACTTCCATTTGAAGCAATATGCTCGATGCTGGATTTTCTTTGTTTTTGAGTATCGATAGCATCAAATGTTGGGTCTCTACAGTAGGGCTTCTGAGCGCACGTGCCTCTAGTACCGTTATGCGTATAACCTTCTCGGCTTGCTTGGTAAGCGGTAGGCTATTAAGGTTGTCTAGTGGTTTGGTGGTTTTTTCTTTTATCACGTGCTCCACCTCTTGTCGAAGTGTGAAAATATCTACGTGCATATTTTGCAAAACCCTTACCGCTAGGCCTTCTCCTTCGCGTAGCAAGCCCAGCAATAAATGCTCGGTGCCTATAAAATCGTTGCCCAATCTCAGGGCTTCTTCGCGACTGTAAGAGATTATTTCCTTTACTTTTGGTGAGAAATTAGAATCCATTAAGTGTATATTTTTAAAGTAGTTAAAGTTAGGAAGAAATGATTTAGCAGTCCATCTTGCACTATAATTTTTAACTTATAGTTCTTCAATGTTACTAATTTTGTGCCAATCAAAAATCATGTTCTTTCCAATGACTAGTTTCAAAATTGATGCCAAAGAAGAATTTACACTCATAGCGCCGACAGATTACAATTTGGATGCCGCTTTTACTGCGTTTTTGGCAGACAAGTGCCAAGAGCTTACCCAAAAAGGCAGTCTTAATTTTATAATAGACTTAGGTACATGCAGCAATACATTGCCCAATGTACTAGAGCCGCTAATAGCATTGTCTGCTACGCAATACGAGCAAGAAAATTCTTTTGTATTAGTGCACGCTCCTACACAGCTATTACAATTGATCAAAGACGAAGACGCAATTGACAGCCTCAACTATGCACCCACTATGGAAGAGGCAATAGACATTGTGCGCATGGAGATACTAGAGCGCAATATGTTTGGCGACGAATAAACCAAGATTACGCAATAGTTTTTATACACAAAAAGAGAAAGACTCCGAAATAATAGGAGCCTTTCTCTTTTTTAACTTTTAAGGGAGTACCTAATTAATTATTGAATGGGTGTGCTACTTTTTTAATGTCGCGTTTCATTAGTTTGGTAATACCTTTTAGGTATTGTACCTCTTCTTCATCGCAAAAAGAAAAGGCCACACCTTCTGTACCAGCACGGCCAGTACGACCTATGCGATGCACATAAGTTTCGGCCACTTCGGGTAGCTCAAAGTTGATAACATAACCAAGCTTATCTACATCTATACCGCGTGCTGCAATATCTGTGGCTACCAATATACGGATGCTGTGATTTTTAAAACCATTGAGCGCTCGCTCACGTGCATTCTGCGATTTATTGCCGTGTATTGCCTCGGCGGTAACACCACTTTTATTTAATTCTTTTACCACCTTATCGGCACCATGTTTGGTACGGGTAAACACGAGTCCTTGCTGTATGTTGTGCTCTTTTATAAGATGCTTCAGCAAGGTGCGCTTGTGGTTTTTATCTACCATAAATATCGACTGGTCTACCAGCTCCGAAGGGCTAGCGACAGGCGTTACCTCTACGCTCACAGGCTTTTTCAGTATGGTATCGGCTAGCTTTTTGATGTCTGGTGCCACCGTTGCCGAAAAGAAAATTGTTTGCCTTTGCTCGGGTAGTTTTGGTATTATCTTTTTGATATCGTGTATAAAACCCATGTCTAGCATACGGTCGGCCTCATCTAGTACAAAATGGGTAACCGTATTCAGCCTTACAAAACCTTGTTGCATAAGGTCTAGCAAGCGGCCTGGAGTGGCTATTAGTATATTCACCCCTTTGCGCAGCGCTTGCACTTGGCTATGCTGATTCACCCCACCAAAAATAACGGTGCTCGTGATATTCAGGTTTTCGCTGTATTGCACTAAATGTTCGTGTATTTGTATGGCTAGCTCGCGCGTAGGCGCTAGTATCAGCGCTTTGATACCACTACGAGGGCCTATGCGTTGTGCATCCAGCATTTGCAATATAGGCAGCGCAAAAGCTGCCGTCTTGCCCGTACCTGTTTGGGCACAACCAAAAATATCGCTACCCGCAAGCAAGTGAGGGATACTTTGTTCTTGGATAGGTGTAGGCTGGGTATAGCCCATTTTGTCCAGCGGGCCCAATAGGGGCTGGATAAGATTTAATTCTTTAAATGTCATTCGTGTTTTTTATTAATAAAAAGTCTTTCGGTAGCACATAGCTAACCGTATTTTTGTAACCAATACTCCTAAGAAAAATGTAGGGAGAAGACTGAAATGCGAGCGTTAATCCTCACAAGCACAGAGCGTACCTTCTTCTGAAAAAGATGCGCGAAGATATAGATTTATTATTAAACCCTCAAAGCCACTTCATTTTCCCTTTTTTTTTTACTTTTTGGGCGGTGTAGCTGCCTGCTGCTATTGGGCTTTGGGTCTCCAGCCATCCACTGCTATCTTTTGCCCAAAAAAAGGGGCAAAAGGATATCCGCTACTGTCTGGCGCAGGCTGGGGCTAGGGTTGCTACTATTGTGCAGGCACTGCTATGGTGCTAGCTAGTGTTATAAAAGCCGTAGGTGCCCACCAAAGGTTTATCCCAAAAGACACCGACACTATCTCATAGCCAAGCCTACTTTTTTCATTCAATATTCTTTCCACATCATTGCGCAGTCCATCGGTGCTCCACATGGTACTCAGCTTTATAATTTCGTAATTTTTCATGCTCTTTATTATTGGTGCCAAAGATAGATAACAAACTGATGATACCACCATGGAGCGCAATCGGACAGCAGAAAACCAAGGCGCAAAAGGGTTGTTTGGTTGGCATTAAGAATGGAGATACTTACGACCTACTATTGGAAGGCAAAACCAAAATACGCATCAGGATGCACGGTATAGATGCGCCCGAAAAAGGAATGCCTTTTAGTAGCGTTTCTATGAAATCTAAAAAAATTGCTTATGACTATTTGGCCGAATACTTATGAAAATTAAAAATCGTGGTGCTAATTTTCATTATTCCTGAAAAGTTTATCCATAAAAATGGGAAGTCCGCTAAACCTGAATTCTGTTTCTTTCTGTTCAACACTGGTTACCCATTTTGCCTTTTAAAAAAAGGGGTAACTAGTTACCAGTTGAAAATGAGTACATTTTAGAACATTCCCGAAAGTCAAAAACATAAAAAAAAGTGTGTAAATCAATGATTTACACACTTTCGAACACTTTTGGATACCTATCCAGTGGTGCGAGAGGGACTAACACCCACGACTTTTAGTGTTATTCTATTTTATTAGATAATAGCCCGAAAGTCAATAGAATAAGGTACTTTACTTTTTTTTAAAATTTAATAGAGTTGCACTAAATAACACTAAACAAAGAAAATCTGTCCCCCCACGTGTCCCCCAATATTTAATCCATTACTTTTGTATTGTTCAAAATGCAAACAGAATGGAAATTTCCTTTTACCTCAAAGACGGTAAGGCGGTAAAACCTACGCCAATTTATGCCCGAATTACGCTCAACACCAGCGTAAAATTTAAGTACTACCTACAGGAAAAAATATTGCCTAAAAATTGGAATGTAGAGGAACAAAAGGTTCGTAAAACC
>JADLEN010000098.1 GCA_020846105.1 Chitinophagaceae bacterium
CTAGTGAGTATGACTACAGGTATATGGCTTTCTATGATATTGAAGAGGATTTGGATTATTTAACCAACTTCAACACCACTATATTTAATTGTGGATTAACGCTTGAAAATTCGAAAAATTATATACTTGAAGAGTTTAGACTTTTTGTTGAGATGGAGAGGGTGTCCTTGCCTGAAAATGAACGTAAAAAATGTTATTGTGAGTCGTGTAAGAAATTGAATATCCCAATTACAAAAAACAAGTATCAATTGAAAAAACCATTTAGGTTTTTGGTTTGGAGTTGTGGGTTCTGCGGTTCAGAAAAGCTGAAGTTTAATGGTGACCATCAAGTGAAAAAAATGATATTATCAGAGTATAAAAAAAATAACACCTAATTAAGAGCTCTTTCGCCCTTGCTGGTGTTGAGGTTTAAGGAATAGAAACCTAGCCCACCAACAAGCAATAATGAAAAAAATTTAACCTAAAACCGTGGTTTTAAATTACAAAACCAATGCCTTACAATCCTAATATCCATCATCGCCGTTCTATCCGCCTGCCAGGTTACGACTATGCGCAGGCGGGTTTATATTTTGTAACCATCTGTGTGCAGCATAGGGAATGCCTTTTTGGGCAGGTGCTAAATGGCGAAATGATACACAACGATGCGGGTAAGATGTTGCTGCGTTGGTATGGCGAATTGGAAAATAAATTTGCAGCTATCCGATGCCACGAAATGGTGGTGATGCCCAATCATTTTCATTTTATTGTCGCGAACGTAGGGGCGGACCTGCGTGTGCGCCCTAATGAAAATTATGGAGAACCTTTGCTGGGCGAACACATATTGGGCGAACACATAGGTTCGCCCCTACGTGCGGATGTTAACAATTTGGGCGAAGACCCAATAGGAAGGGCAGACACGCAGGTCTGCCCCAACGGTTCGCCCCTACGTGCGGTGGTGCAATGGTTGAAAACAATGACTACGAATGAATATATACGCGGGGTGAAAAGCTTGGGCTGGCCGCCTTTTGATGGTAAATTGTGGCAAAGAAATTATTACGAACACATTATCCGCAACGAGGAATCGCATAATAAGATTGCTGATTATATACTGAATAATCCGGCACACTGGGCAGAGGATATGCTTTTTGTGGAGGTATAATTGGTAGTGTAGCACTTTGCAAGCTTTGTAGCCACGCGAAAGGTAGCACCCACGCAAGCGTGAGTGATTGCAGCGGATATCCTTTTGCCCTTTTTCGGGCAAAAGATAGCAGCGGAAAGCACGACGGCGCCCCCTGCTAGCAAGCGCGTAAAGGGGGGCGGCGGCACGCCCAAATAGTGGTGTGCGGATGCGTGATGATTGTGGGTATGGGGCTAGCGTATCTGCCTGCGGTAGAGCACAAATGCTAGTGCGCCGAAGATGAAGTTGGGTATCCACACGGCGATGAGTGGGTTGAGGTCGGCCTTGATAGAAAAGGTTTGGGAGAGCTGTAGTAGTAGCATATATATGGCGCTAATGGCTATGCCTAGGGCTAGGTGTAGGCCGCTGCCGCCACGCACTTTGCGGCTAGCAATAATGACGCCAATGATAACGAGTATGAGGCCTGCTGCGGGCTGTGCAGAGCGGCGATATTTTTCGATATAATAAACGTTGAGGCTCTCGCGGCCGCGGAGTTTTTCGCGGGCGATAAACCGGTTGAGCTCGGGGGTGGTGAGGGTTTCTTTTACGGCGTCGTCTTCGTAGAGGTCTTTGGGTACAAAGGGGTACTTGACGCGCAGCTCGGGCAGCATTTTAAGGTCTTCTTTGAGGCCGTCGTTTTTGCGCACTACTACGTTGTAGAGTATCCATTCTTTTTTGAGGCTGTCGTAAGAGATGCGGTCGGCGGTGGTTTTTTCGAGCAGGAGTATGCCGTTTACTTTCTCTGACGAGAAGCGAAAGCCAGAGTTGGCGATGTAGTCGTAATTCTGCACATATACATAGAGGTGGGGCGATAGGCGCAGGTGTACGTTGTGGTCGGAATAGGCTACTTGGGCGTGGATAAACTTGTTTTCGAAAGCGATACGGTTTTTGTTGGCTACGGGAATAACGTAATGGTTGGCCAAAAGAAAGAGCAGGCACAAGAAGCCACCACCAATGAAATAAGGGCGCAAAAAACGATTGAACGAGGAGCCTGTGGCGAGAATGGCAATAATCTCGGACTTGTAGGCTAGCTTGGAGGTGAAGTAGATGGTGGCAATAAAAATGAACAAAGCAAAGAGCAGTGCTAGGATATGCGGGATAAAATTTTGGTAGTAGCCGGCAATATCTTTGAAGGTGGCATGGTGCTCTACAAAGTCTTTGACCTTTTCTGAATAGTCTATAACACTGGCTATGACTGCCATAATGAGCAGTGCATACACAAAAGTGCCTATAAACTTCTTGATGATATACCAGTCGAGCTTTTTGATCATGTGCTAGTGCTACAGCCTGTGTTTGAGGGTAGGGATTATTTGGTCTTTCCAGGTTTTGAAATCGCCAAGCAAAATATGCTCGCGGGCTTGGGCTACCAAATGTAGATAAAAACTAAGGTTTTGGATGCTGGCAATATTAAGCGCTAACAACTCGTTGGCCACAAAAAGGTGGCGCAGGTATGCTTTGCTGTAAAAGTTGCTGCTGTGGCAAGCTAGGCCATCGTCTATGGGTGAAAAATCGGTAGCCCATTTTTTGTTTTTGATATTGATAATGCCTTTGGTGGTAAAGAGCATGCCGTTGCGACCGTTGCGGGTAGGCATTACACAGTCGAACATGTCTACACCAAGTGCGATGCACTCTAAAATATTCCAAGGGGTGCCAACGCCCATAAGGTAGCGGGGCTTGGTGGTGGGCAGTGCCTCGCAACATAGGCCACACATTTCGTACATCATATCCTCGGGCTCGCCTACCGAAAGGCCACCAATGGCATTGCCATCGCACTCCATAGAGGCTATAAACTCGGAAGATATTTTGCGCAACTCTTTGAAGGTACTGCCTTGGATAATGGGAAATAAGGATTGCTCGTAGCCATAAGCACATTCGGTTTCGGACATGCGTTTTACGCATCGGGCAAGCCAGCGGTGGGTGAGCTCCATGGATTTTTTGGCATAGGCATAGTCGGAGGGGTAGGGTGGGCACTCGTCGAAAGCCATGATAATGTCGGCACCTATCTTGCGTTGGATATCTATAACCGTCTCGGACGAAAACATGTGGCGGCTGCCATCTATATGGCTTTGAAACAAGGCGCCTTCTTCGGAGAGCTTTCTTTGGCCCGAAAGCGAAAATACTTGGTAGCCACCGCTATCGGTAAGTATGGGCTTGTCCCAACCCATAAATTTGTGCAAGCCACCTGCTTGCTCCAAAATATCGGTGCCGGGGCGCAGGTATAGGTGGTAGGTGTTTCCTAAAATGATTTGGGCATTGACCTCGTCTTTTAATTGCTGCTGTGGTACTGCCTTTACAGAACCAACAGTACCAACAGGCATAAAAATAGGCGTTTGAATGGTGCCATGGGCGGTTTGCAACTCGCCTGCACGGGCTTGGGAATGAGGGTCTTGGGCTTGTAGTGTAAAATCCATAATGTACTAGAAGCCGCAAAGGTAATTAGTAAAAACTTAATGGTAAATGAATAATAAGCACTAGACCACAAGCAGGCCACGGAAGCCTCTGGCCGCGTAATAAGATTCGGCACCATTGTGGTAAATAAACACGGTATCGAAACGGTAATCGCCAAAAATAGCACCACCCAATTGGCGTATAGCATCGGGGGTGCGCAACCAGCTAGAAGTTTTACTATCGAATGGGCCGAGTTTTTGCAAGGCTCGGTATTGAGCCTCGTTGAGAAGTTCTACGCCCATTTCGTTGGCCATATCCATTGCATTGTTGGCGGGCTTGTTGGCTTTGCGCGAGGCTAAAGCAGCGGCATCGTAGCATAGGCTGCGGCGCTCTTTGGGGCTTTCGGCACTGCAATCGCAAAAGGTATATTCATCTGTTTTGCTATTGTAGCCTATCACATCGGGTTCGCCACAGGTAGCTTCCATTTCGGCAAGCGACCATAATGCAGCAGGGTTGGTTAGTAGTTTGGCTTGCACCTTTGTCCACTCGATACCTTTATGTCGGTTGGGGTTGGCTTCGAAACGATGTTGTAAAAGCTGTAAAAGTTCTTGCTGTTTGGCGCTGTTTAATATTTTACCGTTGGCCATGTGCTCTATTTTTGCTTTAGGAAATGAGAAATGAGTAAACAAACCTAGCAAATTTTAATTGTAAAAACGCTTGTCAATAAGATTGGAGATTTGCAATGGTTTAATAAAGTTGCAATTCAGTTTAAGCAAATTTCTGATTAATATTGCAGCACAATATGATAGCACACAACTGGTTTGAGTCTTGGTTCAACTCTCCTTATTACAAAATACTTTATCAAAACAGAGATCATCAAGAGGCCGATGATTTTTCAGATGCACTGCTTGCCTACCTGCAACCAATGGCTGGCAGCAGGATGGTGGATATAGGCTGCGGCGAAGGCCGATTCTCGGTACAGTTTGCTCAAAAAGGTTTTGATGTAGTAGGGATAGATTTGGCTGGCAACAGTATAGCCAAAGCCTTGACAATGGCGCATGATAAGTTGCATTTTTTTGTGCACGATATGCGTTTGCCGTTTTATATCAACTACTTTGATTATGCCTTTAATTTGTTCACCAGTTTTGGCTATTTCGCCAAAGAGCGCGATAATCATTTGGCGGCATCGGCTTTTGCCAAAGGCTTGCGCAAAGGCGGTCATTTGGTAATAGATTATCTCAATAGGGATTTTGTGCTTGCCAATATGAAAGCAGAAGAGACAATTGTAAACGATGGCATCCGTTTTGAAATAACTAAAAATTACGACGGTAAGCATATTATTAAGCACATTAAATTTGAAGACCGTGCGGGTGTAGCGCAGCATTTTACAGAGCGTGTATCGGCATTTACCCAAGAGGATATTTACCAACTATTTGCAGCAGTAGGTATGCGGCAAGTAGCCGTGTTTGGCAATTATCAATTGGCCGAATATAATGAGCAAGCGTCTCCTAGATTGATAATGGTATTTGTGAAAGATTAAGTCAATGACAGCATTTATCCAAAGTGTTTTGCAACAAGACCAAGCCGCTTGGTACCACATCAATGTGCTGTGGCAAAACCCTTTTTTGGATGCCCTAATGCCCATATTGCGCAACCCTTTTACTTGGGCGCCACTGTATGTTTTTTTTGCAAGCTATGTCCCGTATCGTTTTGGTAAAAAAGGCTTTTGGTGGTGTCTAGGGTTTATCATCAGTTTTGGTATTGCAGATTATACCAGTGCATCTATTATCAAGCCTTTGGTAATGCGTATTCGTCCTTGTAATGATGCCGCTTTGCAAGAATTTATTCACCGGTTGGTAGACTGCGGCAGTGGCTATAGTTTTCCGTCTTCGCATGCAAGCAATCATTTTGCTTTAGCCGTTTTTATTATAATTACTTTGCGAAAGCATTATTCTTGGGTATGGTGGCCAGCATTGCTATGGGCTGCCAGCATTGCTTATGCACAAGTATATGTGGGTGTGCATT
Source organism: Chitinophagaceae bacterium (assembly GCA_020846105.1). Classification (GTDB taxonomy): domain Bacteria; phylum Bacteroidota; class Bacteroidia; order Chitinophagales; family Chitinophagaceae; genus Rurimicrobium. The sequence goes on from JADLEN010000098.1 coordinate 5,570, forward strand.
ATCCGTTAGATGTGCTCTGCGGTGCTGTTTTGGGTACTTTGGTTGGTTGGCTTGTGGGTACAATATTTCAAAAGAAAATTGGATTAACGCTTTAGCACTTCCTGCTTTTTGTTATAATTCTACAGACATTCTTAAAACACAAGTTCATTAGATTTTTTTGCTTGTACCTTTGCGGCAATGCAACATAAAAATTTTACGCTCGAAACGATTCTTAATAATCTGAATATCGAAGCCCTGAACCCCATGCAGTGCGAGAGCATTGAAGCTAATAACGAACATAATAATATCATCTTACTCTCAGATACAGGCTCTGGCAAAACGCTAGCTTTCTTACTGCCTATTTTAGAAAAGCTAGACCTAAATGATAAAAATACGCAAGCACTTATTATTGTGCCATCTAGAGAGCTTGCCATGCAAATAGAAAAAGTATTTAAAAGCTTAGGCACAGGTTTTAAAATTACCTGCTGTTACGGAGGGCATCTGCGTGAGACAGAAGAAAACAATCTGATACAGGCGCCAGCTTTAATTGTGGGCACGCCGGGCAGGCTTGCCGATCATATTCGTCGTGGTAATATTACCACAAGTGCTATTACTTTTTTGGTTTTAGACGAGTTTGACAAGACGCTTGAATTAGGTTTTACCGAAGA
>JADLEN010000099.1 GCA_020846105.1 Chitinophagaceae bacterium
CTGGTGGTCTTACTGGCATATTCTTGGGGAACTCAGCACTTGATATCCACCTACACGATACCTACTTTGTTATTGCTCACTTTCATATTGTAATGGGTGTATCCGCATTCTTTGGTATGTTTGCGGGTATATATCATTGGTTTCCTAAAATGTACGGCAGGTATATGAACAAGTCATTGTCTTACATCCACTTCTTCGTTACTTTTATTGGTGCCTATCTTATATTTTGGCCCATGCACTATGAAGGTATCGCGGGTATGCCTCGTAGGTATTATGACTATAGTGCTTGGGAATCATTCAAAAGTTTCGGATCGCTCAATGCTTTTATTAGTATTGTTGTTATTGTAGTATTCTTTACTCAGTTATTGTTTGTATTCAATTTTTTTGCAAGCATTTGGAAAGGCCAAAAAGTAACCAGTAAAAATCCTTGGGATTCCAACACATTGGAGTGGACAACGGAAATTAACCCTGGTCACGGCAACTGGGTTGGTCCAATACCAGAAGTACATCGTTGGCCATACGACTATCGCGACGATGGTAATGGCAATGATTTCATCCCACAGACAACGCCATTGCGCCCAGGAGAAGAGTCTCATTAAATTTTACTTATTTCAATTATACACAACCCTCAAGTCTATCGCTTGAGGGTTGTTTTCTTTTCTCCTCTTTGCCCAATGTGAAGACATTTATTATGCATTTCAGCGAATGTCTGCCTGGCAAATAGGCTAAAAGCTCTTGTGTAGGCAATACTATGTTTGATGTATTTTAATCTTGTTTGACCCTAAAATTTTCTTTTGTTGTAAAATCGATAATTTCTAACTCTTATAGTTTTTGCAATAACTAAAACCAAGATTGCGCGTTAAAGATTTAATCGTGATGAAATACTGAACGATAGTACCGAAAGGATGAGAAAGCATAATGTATTTTTGTTTTCTCAGCCATTGAAGGAGATTTGAAGTAGTTATTTTGTCGCAGTGAAGAATCTAATGCGTATGCTGGGTTAAACTGAGCCAGACAGCAAGGATACCCTTTGTTTTTTTCCCCCTTTTAGGTTTTGTCATGAGGGTTCTGTGGCAATATTTTACTGCAAAGTACTTTAGACCATAAGCCTATTAGTTGTGCCTAAGAATTATTGCAAAAAAAACACCACAACATTTGGTTATGTTGCGGTGTGACATTTTTTAATTTATATTTTATTTTGTCTTGCTACCTCTTGGGCAAGTCGTTTGCCAATAAGTGCGTGAGTTGCCTGATGCTCTCAAGTAGATGGCTATGGTAATGTTGCCAAACCAGTACCAGTCATTTGCACGGCTATCGCCACGTTTGTAGCCATAATCTACATAGTTGGCACCACGCTCTTGCCAACCAACGGCCTTGTCGCCACGGTAAGAGAGTTTTACAGATTGTGCTCCTTTGTATTTGGATAGCGTATCGAGATTGACATAAGATTTGCTCACGTCATCCAAGTAATCGGTTGTGGTAGGGCGAAAGCCCATTTCTGCACTTATAACGAGTGTCTTGTTTACCAAAAATTTCATACCTGCGCCAAATGGAAAAGAAACGTTGACATTGGAGTATGGTTTGCGGTCTGGGTATGTAGGTAGGCCTTGACCTTCGGTTCCTAGATGTTTAAGGAAGACCTTTTCGCCATTCATGCCATTTGCAAATGGATTGCTATAGAATAGTCCGACGCCTGCAAATAAATATGGGCTCACTCTAGAGCGCACCCTGTCTATTGGCCAAAAGTTGTATTCTAAACCTGCATGGGCTTCTATTACACGTGTGGTAAAGTTGAGGTTTCGCTCAAAATTAGCTTGTATATCAGAGAGGCTATCTGCACCAGAGATACTAGCAAATGAAGCACCAAAACGTAGGCCCACGCGCGGGGTCATAAACATTTTGTAGCTAACACCTACCATTGGGTGGTATCCCGATGATGGAAAAAGCTTGTCTTGCAAATCGCCAGTATAATTGGCTATGCCAAAAGAGAGGCCTGCTTCATGATGCTTTTGTGCTTGCGCAAGTGCAGGTATCATGAGAGCTATTGAGAGTATGTATCGTTTCAAGACTATAAAATTTTGAAGATTTAACGCTGTAAGGTAAAACGAAAATGCCGAAAACAAAAGAAAATGCAAAATTTATTTGCTAATTTTCTTTGTTTCGGCATTTCTAGTGCGAAAAATACTAAAGATTAGTCTAGGTTAATATTACCCGTAGCGTCTACGAAAATCTCTGAAGTTGCAATTGCTACTTTTGCTTCTGTGGCATTGGATGGCATTATTAAATCGGTGTTTATGTCTTTTAATTGTGGTAATTGGCTAGGCGAGTTGATGCCTAAGTAATCCATAAAATATTTGGAAACATTGTAGAGGAGTGGCTTGCCTATTGCATCTTCATTGCGGCCAGCTATAATAATTAATTCTTTTTCGAGTAGTTTGTGGATAGAGTAATCGGCACTTACACCTCTGATAAATTCGATATCGCTTTTGGTAATGGGTTGTTTGTAGGCAATAATTGCGAGTGTTTCCATTGCAGAAGCAGATAATTTTTTGATGTGCTTATCGCCATTGAGTTGCAGCACAGTCGTGTGGAATTCTTTTTTTGTAAGGAACTGATAACCACCCCCTATTTCTTTGAGATGAAAGGGATAAATAGTGGTTTCATACTTTTCGCGAACGGCATCTATTGCTTCTTTAACCCGTTCTGGCGCTACCTCCATATCTAATGATTGGCTTACAAAATCTATTAGCTCAGGCTCTGTTATAGGTCTTTCACTAGCAAAAATTAGGGCTTCGATATGTAGTATGAATTGTTCTCGTTGCATGTTCCGGTTTTTTCTATTGCTCGAAATTAAATAGACTTTTCTTTCGGACTTTAAAAAGAAATACACAGCTGTGGGTAACCAAGCTAATGTTTTAAAATTTGCCAGAGAATGATGTGGCAATTTTTGATAAAATTTATTTAACAAAACAAATAGAGCATTTCTTAGATTTTCTTCAAAGAATAGTCGCTACCGTGTTAAATTTTTCGCAACTTTGCTACCATTCTAATTTTGATAAAAACTGCCACTAAAGGCATAAAGTATATTTATGGGTTTATTCAGCTTCCTGACACAAGAAATAGCCATCGATTTGGGCACGGCCAACACACTTATCATTCATAACGACCAAGTTGTGGTAGACGAGCCTTCGATAGTAGCCAAAGACAGAACTACTAACAAAATAGTAGCTGTGGGCAAAAAGGCTATGATGATGCACGAAAAAACCCATGACAACCTCAAAACTATAAGGCCATTGCGCGATGGTGTAATCGCAGACTTTGATGCTGCCGAAAGCATGCTACGTGAGTTTATTAAAATGGTAAGCCCAAAGAAAACCTTGTTTCCTCCAAGTTGGCGTATGGTAATATGCATCCCATCAAGTATTACTGAGGTAGAAAAAAGAGCCGTACATGACTCTGCCGAGCGTGCAGGTGCTAAAGAGGTTTACATGATTCACGAGCCAATGGCAGCAGCCTTGGGTATTGGTATAGATGTAGAGGAGCCTACAGGCAATATGATTATTGATATTGGAGGTGGTACTACGGGCATTTCTGTAATAGCCCTCGGTGGTATTGTATGTGATCAGTCGGTACGTATTGCAGGTGACGAATTTACAAATGACATTATGGAAGCTATGCGCCGTTACCACTCATTACTAATAGGTGAGCGCACTGCCGAGCAAATTAAAATACACGTGGGCTCTGCATTAAAAGAGCTGGATACCCCGCCAGATGATATTGCTGTAAATGGCAGGGATTTGGTAACAGGTATTCCAAAGCAGATAATGGTAAGCTATCAAGAAGTAGCCGAGGCTTTAGATAAATCTTTATTCAAAATAGAAGAAGCAATTCTTAAAGCTTTAGAAAGCACACCTCCAGAGCTTGCAGCCGATATTTACAGAAGAGGTTTGTATCTCACAGGTGGTGGTGCATTACTGCGTGGACTCGATCGTCGTATTTCGCACAAAATAAAACTACCCGTACAAGTTGCAGAAGACCCACTTCGTGCGGTAGTGAGAGGCACAGGTTTGGCATTGAAAAATATAACTAGAATGTCGTTCTTGATGAGATAATAGCTGTTTGAAAAGCAGCGTATTTTGCTATAAAAGTCATTTCTTGTCTGCTAATATTCTTACAAACCGTTGCGCGTACTTTTATCATTTATACTTAGGTTTTTTAATCTCATTCTGTTTTTGGGGTTAGAGTTGGTTTGTGTGTATTTAATAGCCAAAACCAATACCTTACAGGGTAATGAATTAATGAATTCTGCTAATCTTGGTGTTGCATTTTGGTACAAAAAGCAATCGGACGTCAGTTATTACTTTGCGCTCAAGGAAGTAAACGACAGCCTATTAAATGAAAATACAAGGCTAAAAAGACAGCTCGCAGCAGCTACCGAAAGCGATGTGCTCAAAGATAGCTCAGTGATACGCAAAGAGTTGGTAAATGATAGTGTAAAAAGTGTGCAATATGCCCATTACAAATACCTACAAGCTAGGGTAGTAAACAATTCTATCCAAGCGGCATCCAACTTTATCACTATCAATAGAGGCGCCAAAGACGGTATAGAACCCAATATGGCATTGGTATCAGGTACAGGCATTGTAGGTAGGGTTACCAATGTATCTACACATTTTGCAACAGCATTGTCAATTCTCAATACCAAGCAAAGTCTTAGCTCAAAACTTAAGGATGGAACATCTAGTTTTGTATATTGGGAGCAAGCCGCAGGGCCAGACAAGCTGCTGATGAAGATTACCCAGCCCGAAATAAAAATTCATAAAGGAGATAGTGTATTTACTACTAGCTACTCAACACTCTTCCCCGCCGATATGCTTATAGGCACCATTCAAAAAGTATTTATTGTCAAGAAAGATAATTCACGCTTATTGCACATTAAGCCTGCAACCAATTTTAGAAACATGGATTACGTGTATGCTATCAAAAACGAATTTATAGAAGAGCGTCGGAGATTAGAAGACACTACTCAAACCCAACAAGCATTACAGAAGAAATGATACAATACGCAAAATATTTAATTCAGTTTTTCTTGATACTCTTGTTTCAGGTGATTATACTGAACAACATATTTTTAAACTGGTGGGTAGTGCCTGCCGGGTTCCCCGTATTTGTGCCATATATTTATCCATTGTTTATTTTACTGCTACCATTTGAGCTACCGGTATGGGCATTGTTGATTTTAGGCTTTGTATGTGGTAGTGTAATGGATACTTTTATGAACACGCCAGGCATGCACGCCTTTGCGCTGGTATTAATTGCTTATTTGCGTACCAATGTTTTGTTGGCCCTATTACCAAGAAATATAAAAGAATATAAGCAAGAGTCGCCTTCGATAAAGAGTTTGGGCTGGTCCTCCTTTATGATCTATACTACATTTCTGATACTAATTCATCACAGCGTTTTTTATATCATAGAATTGTGGAGCCTAAACAATATCGGATACCTAATGCTCAAAATATTAGCCTCGGTCATTACTACAATCTTGCTTATTGCAGTTTATTTATTATTGTTTTCGCAGCGGGTATCTCAGCGATAATTATTTTTTAAGCTATTTAAAATTCAAGAAAGTGTTATAAGTCTGATATCGATAGTATTGCCCATAAAAATTGATGCACATTTTAAAGAGTCAATTTCTTTTAGGAGTATTTTACCAAAAAAAGGGATAGAATTGACGCATATTTTTTAGCTTTGGACTTTTACACACATTTTTAGCGATAATTATTTAATGGCTGGTACAAATAAATCAAAAGCTTCCTATACTTTTTCTGTAATTGGCGTCTCACTGGTACTTTTCCTTTTGGGTACAATGGGATGGATAGTGATAAATGGCAATAGTCTGGCGCAAGTAATTAAAGAGGGTGTGACAGTAGAAATAGATTTTCATGACAACGCAAGGCCCGAAACAGTAACAGAACTACAAGCCATTTTAGACAAGCAACCATTTACCAAGAAAACCAGAGTAATAACCAAAGAAGAAGCATTGAAAATTCAAAATGAATTGGAAGGTGCCGATATCTCAAGTTTCTTGGGGATGAACCCCTTGTTTTCAAGCATCGAGCTGAACCTCCATAATGCCTATGTAAATAAAGATAGTATTGAGAAAATAATTCAGTTTGTGCAACAAAGCAATGTTGTAAATCATGTAGGGTACAATAAGCAAACGGTATCGCAGCTCAATGACAATCTTCGGAAAATCACCATTATTTTGGCCATCATCTCTATCGTACTTATCCTTACTGTGATAATGCTCATAGACAACACCGTGAGACTAGCCATGTTCAGTAGTCGTTTTCTTATAAAGACTATGCAAATGGTAGGTGCCACAAGATGGTTTATTGCCAAGCCTTTCGACAAAAGAGCTATACTTAATGGCTTGCTTAGTGGGGTGCTAGCAGTTGTGGGATTATTGCTTGTCAAGTCGGCTGCGGAGGCTAGTGTGCCTGAGCTCAAAATACTAAACAACCCTACACTGTTGGTGATATTGATGATAGGAATGATTATTTCAGGCATTCTAATTTCTTTAGTAAGTACACATAGGTCTGTAATAAAATACCTCAAAGTAACCGTTGACGACCTATATTAATTTGCCCAATTATTCACACCCAATTATTTTTAAAACAAAAATTTTATGAGCAATAATTCAAAACAAGATTTTCTTTTCGATAAAAGCAATTACAAATGGATGCTTATTGGTGTTGCATTTATTTTGCTAGGCTTGGTATTAATGGCAGGTGGCAAAAGTGCCGATCCTAATGTCTTTAACTACGATGAGGTTTATAGCTTTCGCCGTATTACCCTTGCTCCTATAATGATACTTTTAGGTCTTGGCATAGAAGTATATGCTATTATCAAAAAAGACAAATAGTTAATGCTATTACAATTTGTGATGCGCAACCTGCAATAGGGTTGCGCATTTTGTTTTAATTTGTACTTTGGTACTCTAAATTTTAATTTCTTATGAAATCGTTTAAGAATTTTCTGGCAATTATTTGCCTTATGCTGCCCATTTTTGCAGTAGCACAGAGCGGGAAAATACCCCTTGATAGTAAAGTAAAAACCGGTGTACTGCCCAATGGGCTTAAGTATTACATCATCCAAAACAAAAAGCCTGAGAAGAAAATAGAACTGCGTATGGTAGTAAATGCAGGTGCTATTCTGGAAGATGATGACCAACTAGGTCTTGCACATTTGATGGAGCATATGAACTTTAATGGACTTAAAAACTTCCCCAAAAACGAAGTAGTGCATTACCTGCAAAGCATCGGTGTAGAGTTTGGTGCAGACCTTAATGCTTATACCAGTTTTGACGAGACA
>JADLEN010000100.1 GCA_020846105.1 Chitinophagaceae bacterium
ATAAGCACCACCTTGAGTACCTACATCTATCATATTGTTACTCACCTTTATGCCTACAACTTTAGAGTCTACACCTTTTAATTGTTCTGCGAGATCTTGTTGTCTTTTGTCAATAAAGTCTCTTGTTTTTGTTGCGGATACTACTGCATTTGAAAGCTCATTCACATGGTATTTTACAACGAGCACATTGATGAAATCAATAGCTCTTAAAGGTAAATTATCAATCATAGATACTTCTAGCATACTTGTACGACCATCAGTAGGAAATATTTGCAACACATTTAAGAATTGTGCAACTGCATTTGCATCAGATAATAACGTTACTTTTATTTGGCCATCCAAATATCCTTTATTAGCTCTATACCCATTGGCATAAACAATTTTCATTTTACCAAACGGCATTGCTTTCCATGTGTCAAACGGTACACGCTCAGTCTTTTCTCCATAGGTCATTTCAAATAATCCATCAATATTTTTATCACCTTCTTTAGCTCCTTCTACAAATATCTCATCCATTCCACCCAAATATCCAACCGAATCAAATACTATTTTTATAGGGCTTTCTTCATAAATTTCGTTTTCTTTCACCTTCCCCTGTATCCAATAGCGCATGTTAAGATCTAGAGAATCCACAACTTCTTTGATCAAATCTTGCGATTTCAGCAACATTATCTCATTAAACATATTAATGCCTTCATCCTGTATGCCAATCTTTTTAAGCACATTAGCGTTAGACTGAGAGCCACCACCTTCGCCTGCATCTAACAGTAAAGAGCTTTTTACCTGATAGAGTGGGGTGGTATATCTTAAGTATAAAAATGCTGCTGACAATGCAATGCCAATACATAAAACAATAATATACCAGTAACTAAAAATGGAGGCTATAAATCTTCTTATATCAAAATTTTGATTTATCTGATCTTTTATTACGCCCTGGTTTGTACTATTTTGATTTTGGTCCATATAGAAATACGAATAGTGTTATAATGATTTTTCAACAAGTAAATAGTTATTATCGCTTGGTTAGCTGCACTATGCCATAGATGGACAAGACTGAGCCTACGAGCATAGAAATAGTTGGAAGGTAAAATAACAAAAACTCATTTGATTGTTGTCTTTTTATTCTGTTTGGCTCTACATATACGATATCATTTTTTTGCAAATAATAGTATGGGCTTGTAAAAAGTGTTTTACTGTTGAGGTTGATACGGCTAAACTCTAATTTGCCAGCACTTTCTCTTATCAGCAACACTCTATCTTTGCGTCCGGTCAATGGTATATCTCCCGCTGCCGTTATTGCCTCAAGAATATTAATTTTATGATTTGGAGCAATTATTGGCCCTACTCTGCCTACCTCACCCATCATATTTATTTTGTAATTGACTATTCTCACCTCTACTACTGGCGCTTTTATATGCGCAACTAGTATTCCTTGTAGCTTTTCTTTAGCCTCGGTAGGTGTAAGACCTGAAAGTTGAATTTTTCCTAGAACTGGAAAATCGATATTGCCATCGGGGTTTACGAGGTAACCTTTTACGTTTGCTGCATTACCAGGTGTAGCAGACAAACTATAAGGTATGCCCCCGTCATTAAAAATAGCAACCGGATCTTTTTGAAGAAAAGCATCCACACTGGTTATATTTATAGCCAATATATCATCTGCACTTATGGTGACATCTGGTCTTGGCAAACGATTCACTATCCTTACAGAAGAATCTACTTTTTCATTTGTATTAAAATAAACAACTCTTTTGGGAGAGGCACAAGATGCGAATATCCCAAGAGCGATGATGGATAATATTTGCTTTGATTTCATCATTTTTTTATTTTTTAATGCCGCAAAGTTAATAAAATATGCGATGTATCTATAGTATATTGTTATACAAATCTTTATTTTTAAAGCCATATTCGCTTAATTGCCATAATATTTCTTGGTTTTGCTCAGGCATAGCGTTGATATGGCCCAAATGTCTATCATGATGCAGATCGGTGCCACAATAATCATAAAGCTTTAACGCAAGCATTTTTTCAGCATTGATCTTAATCGATTTGCCATAATAGCCCAATATCGAAAGCAAATTAAGCTGCATCATCACGCCTTTATTTTTCAGGTTTTCGAAAACCTGCATTTCAGTCTCATAAAGATAACGCTCCGGGTGCGCCAATATTGGTTTATAGCTATTGGCTTGTACAGCAAACATTATTTCGTTAAACTGTCTATTCCAGCCCGCCATACTTGTTTCTACAAGCACATTATTATTTCCAAATGGCATCAAACCTTTTGGCAGCACCTCCTTCAAAAAATAAGTGTCTAAAAAATATTCTGCAGAGGCTTGAATGTGAATATCAGGATGGCTGATGGCTAAGGATTCTTTTAATGGTAAAAAGTAGGCTTGCACCTTATTGGTATCATTATCATACATTTCTCCATGGATATGAGGGGTAGTAATGAAATTTTTGATACCCAATTTATATAATTGATCAACAAATTTCACACTGTCTTCTAGAGTTTGAGATCCATCGTCTATCCCTGGTACAAGATGGCTATGCATATCACCTCCAAGAAAAGAAAAATCTGTAACATGGTAAGTAGGCTGTATCTGTGGAGCCGGTTTTTTTTTGAAAATAGAAAACATAGTGTTTCAATTTTTTTTCAGAAATGAGCAATAATATTAAAGGTCCAACTTTTTGGGCAACCATTCAAGTTTGTCAAAAGTTTTTTGCTTTTTGAAATAATATTGCCAAATGATGCTTCCTTTATAAATCCCATTTTTATTGGGTGTGGCCACAATTACCCTTTGTGCTTTTGCCCTATGTCGCAACCATTTTCTCAAAGATCCATAAAAGTTGAAGTGAGCTTTAACCACTGTCAAAAACTCGATTCGCTTGCCTTGAGATAGCAAGTGAAATGCAGCAATGCCATCCAATACCATACGGAATGGCAACAACCAAAGTAGTCTGCCCAATCGTTCGTTTTTGAGCATCAATACCAGGCTATTTCTAAAATTATAAAACAACTTTTGTGGGCTGCCATAGCTTATCACACTGCCGCCAACATGATAAACGGTGGCACTAGCAATATACCCAATTTTATAGCCTGCATTTTTTAGTCGCCAACAAAGGTCTATCTCTTCCATATGTGCATAGAAGTCTTCATCCAAGCCACCAACTTTGTGGTACAGGTCTGCCCTTACAAATAAGCAACCACCCGATGCCCAAAATAGCTCTATATCATCATCGTATTGCCCAAGGTCATTTTCCAAAACATCTAAAATACGACCACGGCAAAACATATAGCCAAGACTGTCCTTAAACCCACCTGCGGCACCTGCATATTCAAATTGCTGGCGCTCGCGCCAATACCGAATCTTAGGTTGGCAGGCGGCTAATTGCTCGTCGCGTTCCATAGCATTGTACAACGGAGCAAACCAACCTTGGGTCACCTCAAAGTCGGCGCTGAGTAGCACATAATATTTAGATTGAATCTGCTGTAAAGCAGTAGCATAACCATGTGCAAACCCTTTGTTTACAGGTATTTGCAACAAGCTTACAGACGGGAAGTTTGTTCTTATATACGAGGCTGTGTCGTCTGTAGATGCATTATCTACCACTACTACAGTGTAGCCTGCACTAGCCTCGGAAACGATAAGCGGGAGAAATAACTCATGCCACTTTTTGCCATTGTAGCTGAGAATGACAACAGCAGTGTCTTGAGCAGTAATTAGCATTTATAAAAGCAACAAATTACTTGTACTTAGGGGTATAAAGTGAACTTTCTGGCACTTTTATATCCGCATTGTTTTTGAAGTTGAATTTGGACAGTTGGTAACAACCAGCCCAAGAAAAAACGAAAAATCCAAAGAAAAATAATAGAAATAAAAACCTTGATTTTGAAGGCTTTGAGTATTCAATATCAGCGTTATTAGCTATCTCGTGTTCTTGATAATTATTTTGCGTATCCATTACAATTTAAAATTTGCAGCCACAAAGATAAAAATTAAACCGTCAAAACTGCAATACTTTTACAAGAATTTCGTTTCTTCATATCTCGATGGAGTTAAGACAATTTTTTAACTGGAGAACATTACTCATTTTCACTGCACTTGCCATTGTTGCAGCATCCTTGCTATACACTAGTCAGCTGGCATCTCAGCTGGCTATCGAAGAGCACAAAAAAGTAACTTTATTTGCCGAGGGTATAAAATCTATTGCCACCGCCCAAAACGATGAAGAGATTAGCTTTGCCTCCAACATCGTTACCCAAGACAGTACCATACCGCGTATTATTACCGACCAAAATGGCCACATACAAGACATTAAAGCCATAGACACCGCGGGCAAGAAAAATGTGGCCGCTTTTCTGCAAGGCAAAATCAATGAATACCGCGAGCTCAACCCTCCCATTGTAGTGCAATACGGCTTTGGGGGCAATGTGCTTATCTACTATGGCGAGTCTTATTTGCTCACTAGGCTACGGTATTTCCCTTATGCACAGCTAGCTATTATTTCCTTATTCATCATTGTCGTTATTATATCTATCCGTGCGGGCAACCGCTCTATCCAAAACCAAGTATGGGTGGGCCTTTCTAAAGAAACAGCGCATCAGCTGGGTACGCCCATAAGCTCTATCGAGGGCTGGATGGAGCTCATCAAAGAAGAGCTACCAAACAGTGAGTATATCCGCGAGATGCAAAAAGATGTGGACAGGCTGAAGCTTGTTGCCGACCGTTTTAGCAAAGTAGGTAGCGAACCCAAGCTAGAGGTAGAAAACCTAGTGCCCCGCCTATCCGAAATGGTGAATTATATGCAGAAACGTGCCCCAGGCAAGGTCTTTATCTCTTTCGATACGGCCAAGACTAGCATCGAAGCCAACATCTGTGGCCCTATTTTCGATTGGGTTATCGAAAACCTTATACGCAATGCACTAGATGCTATGGAGGGCTTTGGCACTATAGAGCTGCGGATACATGAGCGCGACGCCGATGTAATAATAGATGTTACCGACAACGGCAAAGGCATTGCCAAGCATCAGCTCAAAAAAGTATTTGCCCCCGGCTTCTCTACCAAAAAACGCGGCTGGGGCCTTGGGCTTTCGCTCTCCAAGCGCATTATCGAAAAATACCACCACGGCAGCATCTTTGTCAAAAACTCTGAGCCCGACCGTGGTACCACTTTCCGCATTATTCTTCACAAAATATAAGCACATTTCTATCTGTTCAAGTCTATTTTATGGCTCAACTATTATCATCTGGCTTACTCTCTGCTTTCTTAGCTGGTTTTGCCATATTGTTTCTTGCCGTCTTTGGCTTTTCCTTTGCTGTGCGCTCTATTATCAATAGCCGCACGGGGCAGCACACGCCACGGCACATCTTGCGCAGTAGTCTTTGGCTAGCGCTAGCAGTAGCCTTTTTGGGCACACTTGTTTTTTACTTTGTGCTTGCAAGTATTTAGTTGGGCTAGGGTATTTTCTTTTCGGCGCGCAGCTATTACCTTCGCGCTTTCATTATTACGCCACAGCATAAAAAAACAACACGGTATGAAACACGCATTTATATTTGCCGGCCAAGGCGCCCAATTTGTAGGTATGGGCAAAGACCTTTACGACCAAAACCCCCAAGCCAAAGACCTTTTCGAGCGGGCCAACGACCTCCTCGGCTTTCGTATCACCGACATCATGTTTGCAGGTACAGACGACGCGCTAAAGCAAACCAATGTCACACAGCCAGCCATATTCCTACACTCCGTAATACAGTTTTTGTGCAGCCCCGATGCTCGGCCAGATATGGTAGCAGGCCACTCACTCGGCGAGTTTTCGGCACTAGTGGCCAACGGCTCACTGACCTTTGAAGACGGCCTAGCCCTTGTAGCCAAGCGTGCCGCAGCTATGCAACGCGCCTGCGAGCTAGCCCCATCTACCATGGCGGCGGTGCTGGGCTTGCCAGACGAGACAGTGGAGCAAGTATGCAGCCTCATAGCCCACGAAGTAGTGGTGCCAGCCAATTACAATTGCCCCGGCCAGCTAGTAATCAGTGGTAGCCTTGCTGGTATAGACGAGGCCTGCATCAAGATGAAAGAAGCAGGTGCCAAGCGTGCCCTAATACTGCAAGTAGGTGGCGCTTTCCACTCGCCGCTGATGATGCCAGCCCAACAAGAGCTGCAAGCCGCCATAGAGGCCACCACCTTTGCACAGCCTAGCTGCCCCGTGTACCAAAACGTAGATGCCCTGCCCTATACCGATGCTGCCGATATACAGCGCAACCTTATAGCACAGCTCACCGCACCCGTACGCTGGACCCAAACCATACAACAAATGGTGGCC
>JADLEN010000101.1 GCA_020846105.1 Chitinophagaceae bacterium
AAGTGTCACGCTTATGGGGCAGCCTCTTATGGATACTACTGATGTAAAACTTGGTATGGTCATTGACTTTGGCGACTTAAAAGCAATTGTAAAAACAAAAATTATTGATATTTACGACCACGCCTTGGTACTCAACGACCAAGCACCTTATTCAAAATCAGAAGTAATAGCTAACGAATTCGAGAAAGTGATTTTAGTGCCATTTCAGCCTACTTGCGAAAACCTATTGTTGCACTTTGTTGCCGCTATTCAATCTTTGTTTCCTGCAAATACCCAACTCGTAAGTATCAGACTAGACGAAACGCCAACTTCTTTTGCCGAATGGCATTTGAAAGACAATTAGTCAATAAATCTAAATCATTTTTCAACTTTCACTTTAAAGTATTAGCCATTTGCTCGTACTTTAAAGTGAATTTATTTTTTGCACCTTAGATTTAAAAATATAGTGAAGCCTATAATGTTAAAAGCCGTGACTATTCATTAATTGAGCAAAAGAGCTTGTACTTTTTGCAACCCTATTTCATTAACTTTGCTGCCTTATTTTCACTGCAAAATTTCTAACTAAATGTCGCATTTAGTACCCAATATACTTCTATTTTTAGTAAGCTTTCTTGCTGGCCTATTGGCTATGCGTGTACGCTTGGTCGATGACCAAAAAATGAATATGCTACTTGCATTCTCGGGATCGTTTCTTTTGAGCATTACTTTTCTGCACCTTATACCCGAAACTATAGAAGACCAAGGTCATAAAGCCGGCCTTTATATACTTATTGGTTTTTTTCTCCAACTGCTTATACAGCGCTTTACGCACGGGGTAGAGCATGGCCACAGCCATATTCATAGCCACAACCACCATATACCGCTTGTATCTATTTTGGGAGGCTTGGGCATACATGCTTTAATGGAGGGCTTTCCTTTGGGATTCAACTATCGGATGCCTCAAACAGATACTTCATTATACTTTGCAGTGGCTATCCACAAACTTCCCGAAATTATTATTGTAGCAACAATGATAAGAGCTACCAACGGCAAAGGAATAAGGTCTTGGGGCCTGCTGCTATTGTTTGCTTTACTCACCCCATTGGCTAGCGTTCTTGCGTCTTACCTTGGCAGCAAATACTTTGCTATTTCTAATATTCTGGGCATTATGATACCTATTGTTGCGGGCGCATTTATTCATATTGCCACTACTATTTTTTACGAGAGCGGTACCAAACAACATACCCTTACCAACCAAAAAATTGTGGCTATTGTTTTAGGCGTAGCACTTGGCGCAGCAACACTATTGATGCATTAATGCTTTTCAATTTCCTAGTATGAAGAAGCGAATAACTTTCTGTATTCTTATTGCAATACTATGCAGCATACAGCTTTTTGCCGAAGGCAAAAACAAACCATTACCAAAAACACTCCTTTGGAAGCTATCGAAAGGAACACAGACGGCACCATCCTACCTTTTTGGAACCATTCATGTAATTTGTGAGGAAGATTATTTTTGGACCCCAACAATGCAAAAATGTTTCGACCAATGCAAACAGGTAAGTTTTGAAATGGATATTAGCAATAATGCACTCAGCGCCGAAACAGCATCTATGATGATAGATTTTAGCGGGGGCACGCTACGCGACTACTTTGACAACGAACAAGATTACAATATTGTACGCAGCTATATTGAGGATAGTCTTGGACAAAATATCGAAATTGCCGAACGGATAAAGCCTGTAGCGCTTTATTTGATGTACAATTTGGCGCTGGCCAAGGGGCCTTGTGCCAACACGGTGAGCTATGAATTAAAGCTTCTGGAGCAAGCAAAAAGTAGCAATAAAAAAATTCAAGGATTGGAATCATTAGCAGACCAAATGGAAGTGCTAGAATCGATACCAACAGACAGTATTATCAAAGAGATGATACAGATTGCAAAAGGTGAAAGCAAAGATGGTGGTGAGGTGCAAAAAATGATAAACGCTTATAAAAAGCAAGACCTAAACTTACTGCAACAGATGATAACCGAGGCGGACAATTCGTCTATTATGGATGCAAAAGTATTGGTGGACGAAAGGAATAAAAAATGGATAAAACCCAGTGAAAAAGCAATGGCCGAAGGGTCTACATTTTTTGCAGTAGGTGCTGGGCACGTGTATGGCTTACTCCATTTGCTACGCGATGCTGGCTATCAAATAGAGCCAATATTGAAATAATATTTTGGCAAAAAAAAATCCCTCCCATAAAAATGGGAAGGATAAACTTTTAGGAAATCAAAAACAAACAAAAAAGCTTAATAAACGTGCTGACCGCCATTGATAGCATAGTTGGCACCGGTAATAAAGCTAGCTTCTTTACTAGCAAGAAAAGACACTAAATGTGCTATCTCTTCCGTACCACCCATACGGCCAATAGGTATTTCTGCAACTATTTTATTACGAATTTCTTCTGGCACTGCCATTACCATATCGGTAGCAATATAGCCTGGTGATATAGTATTTACGGTTATGCCTTTACGCGCTACTTCCATCGCTAATGTCTTTGTAAACCCGTGCATACCTGCTTTGGCGGCAGAGTAGTTGGCTTGGCCAAACTGACCTCTTTGGCCATTTACTGAAGATATGTTGATGATGCGGCCGTAATTACGATCGCACATTTGGTTTATCACATTTCGGGTACAATTAAAAACACTGTAAAGATTGGTTTTAAGTACTGCATCCCAATTTTCCACTGTCATTTTCCTAAATTGGCCATCTCGTGTTATACCTGCATTGTTTACCAAAACATCTATGGGGCCTAGCTTTGCTTCTACTTGAGCTATCATAGCTTCTACCGATCCGTAATCGCTTACATCCACATGGTACATCTCAAAATCGTAGCCTTCACTTTTCATTTTTGCCTGCCACTTTTCTGCTTTTTCTGCATTATTATAGCTTGTTACTACATGAAAACCATCTTTGCTCAACCTTTTACAAATTGCAGTTCCCAAACCACCTGTGCCACCTGTTACCAGTGCTATGTATTTTTCATTTTGATCCATAATATTGCGTTTTGAAATTAAAAGTGTATCAATAGTACATGTAATTATTTACAAATGCAATATTCGCCAAAAAAAAAACCGAGACCCTTTGCTAGGTATCGGTTTCAAATTTGAATTAATTAATTTCTAATTGTTGCTAAGACGGTTAAACTCGTCAAGACCTGCATCTTCATAAGAAGTAAATAAAGTACAGAAATGACCAATGATAGACAGGGCCCAAGCTGCTGTAATCCAAGCTGGCCAAGGATATACCCAAGTAGTTGCGCCTTTGTTGTACAAAGTCCACATCAATACTGTAGCAATACTAAAAACGATGAAATGCACCAGCAAAATCATCTTTTGACGTGAGGTTGGTTTTATTTTTTTTGCCATTTTTTATTTATTAAGTTGTGTGAGTTAGTTGTTTTAAAATTTTATGCCGCTTTAATAGCGCGTGCTGGTAAAAAGCTTTTTATTGCAAAATAACAGGCAAACATTACTGCGCTACCTATAAAATCTGCTTGCAAACTATTTTTGAAAAAAGGGATTGCATCTACATATGTTTTTACAAAACCTGTTGCAGTATAACCATTAAAGCCTTGTGCAAAATAACCTAAATTAGAAATAATAAAAAACGCAACTGATGCAGCAAATGTACCACCAACAATAGTTGCTGTATTTACTTTATTCATAGCTCTACCTATCAACGCAGCAGCTATCAGTCCGCCATAAACGAATACTTGGCTAAGACCATAAAAACCAAAATTAGTAGTGGTGGGGAATGCTTGAAAATATACATCTGCAAGAAACTGACCCAAAAGTGCAATGAGTATAGCTGTTTTGGCATCTTTTACGAGCATACCACTTACCAAACCTATGGCTACTACAGGGGCAAAATTATAGGCGCCAGTTTCGGCACATACAATACGCGAGATAACTGCAAATAACACAAGGCCGATAGCTACAAATAACTGAGTTTTTTTCATTGAGAACTTTATAAAATGAGTTGCAAAAATAACAATCGTAGTGGCAAATACAAAATTAAAATTGACACTAAAGGTATTTGGGCAAATACAGTGAAATGTTTAGCATTTTATTGCTGTAAATTGAATAAACTATCCACAAATTCTTCTTTGTTGAAGATTTGTAAATCCTCCATTTTTTCGCCCACGCCAATATATTTTACCGGTATTTTAAATTGGTGCGCAATAGCCAACACCACACCACCTTTGGCTGTACCATCTAGCTTGGTAATAGCCAATGCGGTAATATCGGTGGCTGCGGTAAAATGCCTGGCTTGCTCTAGTGCGTTTTGGCCTGTACTACCATCTAGCACCAGCAACACTTCGTGTGGGGCATCGGGCATTTTTTTTGTTATCACACGGCGTATTTTGCTCAGTTCTTCCATCAGGTGTGCTTTGTTGTGCAATCTGCCTGCGGTGTCTATTATTACAATATCGGCTTCGCGGGCTATGGCGCTTTGTACGGCATCATAGGCTACCGAACTTGGGTCGCTGCCCATTTCTTTTTTCACAATAGGCACCCCTACCCTTTCGCTCCAGATAGTAAGCTGGTCTACTGCTGCTGCCCGAAAGGTATCTGCTGCGCCTAGCACTACACTTTTACCTGCCATCTTAAAATTGTGTGCCAATTTTCCTATCGTTGTTGTTTTGCCTACACCATTTACGCCTACCACTAGTAGTACATAAGGTTTTTTATCGGCGGGCAAATCAAAGGTTTTGAAATCGCTAGACGGTGCATCGGTAAGCACACTCATAATGCCTTCTTGCAGTACATTATTAAGCTCCGATGTGCCTACATATTTGTCTTTGGCTACGCGCTCTTCTATGCGTTTTATTATTTCTATTGTGGTGGCTATGCCTACATCGGCACTCACAAGGGCATCTTCTAGCTCGTCTAGCAGTTCTTCATCTACTTTGTCTTTGCCTGCAATAGCCTTGGTTATTTTCGAAAAAAAGCCTTCTTTGGTCTTTTTCAAGCCCTCGTCTAATGCCTCTTTTTGTACTTCTTCCTCTTTGCTGCGTTTGAAAATTTTATCAAAAAATCCCATTAACTGTATTTGTCTATTTGGTGGCTAATATTCGCCAAAGGTAAATGTTATTATAAGCTATACCAATGATTTTTTCAACTCGTAATCATTCATAAAAAAACCATTGCCAATATCAATATCTTCTTCTTTAAAAATACGGTAGCCAAGATGCTCATAAAAGCCCAATGCTTTATTGTATCTGTTTACATTGAGTACCAAGCTGCTTTGCCCAGCCGCTTGCGCCAACAGCTCTACCTCCTGCAGCAATGCCTTGCCTACACCTTTTGTTTGTATATCGGGCAGCACATATAGTTTGTGCAGTTTTGTTTCGTTTATCAAAAAATCTTTCTGAAAGGCTGCAAATCCTATTGCTGCGCCTTCTTTATAAGCTATCAAAAACACATCTCCTCGTTATTGCATTTGCAGGGTCAGTGCT
>JADLEN010000102.1 GCA_020846105.1 Chitinophagaceae bacterium
ATAGCTGCGAGCGCTACACCCAAAAAATTAAAAACAGAAGGATAAATAAGTGCAGCTCTCCGATGTATGTCGCGCTCCAAAATCACCTTCTCGGGGCGGTTGATTGCATCTATTTTAATGTCGAAATAATCGTTGATTATATAGCCTGCAGCTGCTAATAGAATAGTGGAACAACAGAGCAGAAAAAAGTTGACCATATCCAAAACAAAAGGGCCATCGTGCCATTGGCGCAAAGGCATCAAAACGCAAGCCCACACCAATGTTTGGGTAAGAAAGATGATGAATAAATTATTCCAACGTATTAGACGTAGCCATTTCATTTTCGGAAAACAATACTAGCTAAATACTCCAAGTAGATGGACTAGTGCGCCATTCGGCCAATTTTTCTTTTTGTTCTGGAGCTATAATTTTCAATTCTTCAGCAACCTCCATTAGGGCTGTATAATTGCTGATGGTGTGTAAGCTTAGGTTGGCTTTGGCAAATGCTTCATCAGCCGCTGGGAAACCATAGGTAAACAAGCCGCACATACCTAAAACATCTGCACCATTGGCACGCAAAACTTCTACTACCTCAAGGCTACTCTTGCCTGTAGATATCAAGTCTTCTACCACTACTACTTTGGCACCTGATTCAAGTACTCCTTCTATTTGGTTGCCCATTCCGTGTTCTTTCGGTTTGCTGCGTACATATACAAATGGTAGCTTCATTAAGTCTGCAGCTAGTACACCGTGGGCAATGCCTGCAGTAGCTACTCCGGCAATTACTTCGGCATCTGGATAATGCTCCAGAATCATGTTTGCCAATTCGCTTTTTACAAAATCTCTTGTGTACGGATAGCTCAAAACCTTGCGATTGTCGCAATAAACAGGAGAGTTCCAACCGGAAGCCCATTTATATGGCTCTTGGGTATTTATTTGTAATGCTTTAATTTGCAGCAGTTTTTCTGCGAAATGTTTCGGAGTGCTCATAAGTGCCAAAGCTACGCTCATTCTATAATTCTACAAAACAACGACTATGGGTTTTATTCAAAAAATATATTACAACAACAAACCGCTGGTACTTGCAAGCGAACAGCCAACACACACGCAGTATGAAGGCTATGAGCTAATATCTGGTGCTAATGCGAAAAACTTTGACGATGCGTTAAAAATGCTTGATAAACATAGCTGTAAAGGTATATTGATAATAGAGCCCGATAGAGAATTATTGGAAAAAGAATTGCTTTGGGCATTTTACCCCTTACATTCTGGAGGCGGTGTAGTACTCAATGAAAACGGAGATGTGTTGATGATATTTCGTAGAGGTCGCTGGGACCTACCCAAGGGCAAGCTAGACGAGGGCGAAGATATAGAGCAATGCGCAGTAAGAGAGGTAATAGAAGAAACAGGTTTGAAAACAGTAACAATCAAAAGTAAAATTTGCAACACGCTACACATTTACCCACTGTCGGGTAAGTTGATTTTGAAATATACTGCCTGGTATATAATGCAAGGAGTTGCTGGGGAGGCGTTATTGCCCCAAGCTGAAGAAAACATTGAAAAAGCAATGTGGGTAAAGCCTTCAGAAATTCCACAGCTTTTAGAAAACTCTTTTGAGACAATTGGAGATGTGCTAATAGAAGCCAAAATTTTGTGATAAAATCAGCTGTTCCTTTATATTAACACTACCCAAACATTTAGTTTTCCATCTTTGCAGTCGGCTTTCGAGCAAAAATAATGGATCAAATAAGTAACATATCAAAACAAGCTTTCAAAAAAAGCATTACCAAAAAAAGAAATACTTTTTGGCAGATGATGAAGTGTATTGCAAAGTTTCAGTACAAGCCTTCACTATTACTCATCCTTACTTTTATAGGTGCTACTATTTATATAATTAGTCCAATACCTTTTTTCGAGCAACAACCATTTTTCATAAGAATATTAGACGATGTCCTTATTTTGTTTGTAGTACTTAAAGTATGCTCTCACGAAACACACAGGTATAACAGGCATAAGGCAAAAAGCAGAAGATATTGCGAATAAACCAAAATCGCGTAATTTAATTTTAAAAAAAAGACCATTCCTTTGAATGGTCTTTTTTTTGTTTTTCAGGTTAGGATAATTTGATTTTTAGGGGCAATTGATGGTATGGATTTGAATACTATTTTTTTGATTTTCCCAAAATGGTGTAGCCCAAAGACAGTCTGACATAAGGCTGTGAAAAGATTTTTCGAACTTCGTTATTAGAGATGTTGGACACACCCGATAGATTTTGTTGCACCAATAAATCAACTAAAAATTTTTCTTTAAAAACATAAGAGAGCCCTAGGGTATAGCCAAATCTTACGGGGCTTATAGGTGCCGACAAATCAGACGAAAGAGTAGATTTGCCATTAATACCTTGTGGCAAAAACCGGCTAGGAAGTGCCACTTTTGTTGTGTCGAAAACATTCTTTACAGAATCAGAAATTTGCGAACTTGATAATTTTTGCTCCGAAAAACTAAATCCTAAAGTTTTGCCGAATATAAAATTAATACCGGCCAAAACTGAGAAGTTTTTATCTATTTTGTAGCGAAATAAAAACGGTATTTCAATTTCGATAAACTTTTTTTCAAAACTCGTTGTTTGGCTCATTGAGTCAATATTCTGACTAAAATTATAGTTATAAAAGCCGGTAAATACACCTAAAGAATCGAGTATTGCTGTTTTCGATCTTGAAGCAGCCTCTGCATTAGTAAAAGTATCCACCGTTGCACCACCAATTGTTTGGTTTGCCTTTCCAAATTTCAAACTAGGCTGCATCACAAAGCTCAATTTATTGCTCAAATTCACTTCAGCGAATATTGTACCTACATATTTATCCGAGGTGATTTTTTGAAATCCTCTTTCGTAACCCATCTTTACGCCGATGGCCATGTTTAAAGGTTTTTTAATTTTCGTTTTTTTAGCAGCTGCACCACCACCACCTCCTCCACCAGAGGCATTTGATTTAGAATCTTCATTGTCTGCACTTATAGCCTCGTCTATAGCAGCTGATGCCATAGCCATAGCAGCAAGTGGATTTTGAGCACGTGCTTTATTTATTGCTTCGGATTGTACTGCAAGCAAAGGTTTCGGTTTTTCTTTAGCGGGTTTTTCTGGTGTAAAATCTGTTATATCTTCTGTATCCGCATCATCCTTTTGCAACTCAGCAGCATCCTCTTCTGGGAAAGCAGAAAGCCCTCTATTTTGCACTTTTTCCTTTGCCGTTACGACAATAGGCTTGGCGCTTGCTTTTTCAGAAAATGGTTTTGAAATTTCTTTTTTTGCTTCTGGCTGCGAAGAAACGTTGATAGGCTTGGCTGCCGTTTTCGCAGCACTATTATTATCGTTGGTATTTTGTTCCTTTTCGCCTGATACTAGGGTTGGATTGCTCTTAGCCTTGGTATTTAGCGCCGATGAATTTGAGCCAATATTCTTATTTGTAGGCTTTTGAATGTTGGCTACTTTGTTGGCATCCAAACTGGCTTTTGTTGCATTGGTAGTCTTCGTTGCTCCTGCAGCTTTTGTACTGCCTTGTAATCCTTTATTATTATCGCTAGTAGCGGTCTGTGTATTTCTCACTTTAATAGTTGGCTTTTGTGCTTTGTTATTGCTTGCCATAAGGCCTGATCGGGGCACTCTTCTATTTGCAGTGCTAGCCTGAGTCTTGGCTAGTTTATCACCATTATCAATTGCTGAAAACGCGTTGATTTGAGCGATGTTGGATTTCGATGAATTCTTTTTAGTTCTATCTATTGTATTATTGTCTATGCTATTGATGGCCGAGTTTTCGATACGCTTATCATTATCAATTGATGAAAATGTGTTGCTTTTGGTGTTATCTGTTTTCGGTGAATTATTTTGAGTATTGCCATTAATATTATTGCCAAAGTTATTGGTTGGCGAATTTTCTATAGTCTCCAAATTACCAATCGTGCCCGATGCAATTGTAGAAATACTGTTGCTACCGGCCATATGGCTAAGGTTATTTTTATTGGACGCTGATACTACCTTAGGTACAGCATCAGCATTTGACCACTGATAGAATGCAGCAATAGAGCCGCAGAAAAACAAGCCTATGACAAGCATATAAAACCACCAATACCGCTTGGTGATATTAGACTTTTTGTCTAATCGTTTTTCCAAATTTTCCCACACCAATGCTGGAGGCGACTCTGTATGTGCCCCAAGCTCCTGAAGGAAAAGTTGGTCGATATTTATTTTATTGTCTTTCATGCTCAATGCTTTATTTCAAAGCGTCAATTTTTAATTTTAATCTGCGTCTTGCGTCATTTAAGTGCCATCTACTATTGTTTTCGGTAATATCTAAAAGAGCTGCTATTTCTTTGTGCGAACAATCGTCCAAAACAAAAAGATTGAACACACTTCGTTGAACATCTGGTAAAGAATGTACCATGCTCAATAATTCTTTATACGCAATATTTGCAATGCTGGTTTCCGGAATGGGTATTTCTAAGTCGCTTGCGTCGTCACTGTTTATATTTTGGTATTTCTTTTGCTTGCGCAAATAGTCCAAAGTGGTATTAATAGTTACCCGATGCATCCACCCTTCAAAAGAGCCTGCAGCAGCATAATTTTCCAAGCTTGTAAAAATTTTAAAAAAACTCTCGTTTAAGATTTCATTTGCCTCTTGCGTATCGCATACATAGCGGCGAATCTTGGCATAATGAAGCGGCGCAAAAAGATCGTAAAGTCTTTTTTGCGCTTTTTTGTCTTTGAGCTTGCATTGCTGTACCAGCACATCTAGGTCATAAGCACCAATTATAGTGCCTTCATTGCTGAAAGATGTGTTAGTTGTAGTCAAGTTAAGTCTAGTTCAATTCTTCAAGAGCCTCTTTGCAAGTATTGACGTAAGCTGCTATTAGAATGTTAGTACCGTTCAGAAATATAATTTTCCATTACACAACTGGCACTTTATTGCAAGCCTATACCCCATCATACATTTGCTGTATCATACGCACCACTTCCCTAGCCTCTTGTGATGTAGTGGTAATCTGAGCACCGTTTTGCAGCACAGCTACTACATTGGCTATTAGCTTGTCGTGGTTGCTCATAGAGCCTTGGTACAAGCCATAATCATTGTTTTTGACGCTAATATTTACGGCAGGAATTGCTTCGCCTTTTATCTGTTGGTATTCAATAGTATTGAGGTATTGTCCGCCAATTTTTACAGTACCATTTTCGGCAAAAATGGTGATGGCACCTTCCATATTTTTCTCGAAAGAGCAAGTACTAAAATTGAAATTAACAATTGCACCGTTGCTAGCTTTGAGCACAAAGCTACCAGTATCTTCAAACTCGGTATTGTGCTGATGCGCAAAATTGGCTACAGCTGCGCCTATTGTGGTTTGGAAGGTACCGTTGAGGTAATAAAGTATATCTACAAAATGACTAAACTGGGTGAACAAGCAACCGCCATCTTTAGCTTTTTTGCCACGCCAGTCGCTTTGGCTATAATAGCTGTCGCCTCGGTTCCAAAAGCAATTTACCTGTATCATAAATACCTTACCCAAACGCCCCTCGTCTAACAGTTTTTTCACAGCCACTACGGGCGGGTTGTAGCGGTTTTGTTTTACAGCAAAAATAGTTTTACCGACCAGCTCGGCAGCTGCTATCATGCTGTCGCACTCGGCTACAGATAGCGCCATTGGCTTTTCTACCACCACATGCCAGCCTGCTTGCAGCGCTGTAATGGTATGGCTAGCGTGCAGGTAATTGGGCGTGCACACACACAGCACATCTGCTGTAGTATTTTGCAACATTGCATCAAGATTGTCGTATTGGGGCAATGCGGTATAGGGTGCACACTTTGCCATATCTGTATCGCAAACCGCTACCAATTGGGCATTGGCCTGCTGCAAGATATGCTCGGCGTGCCGGCTACCAATATTACCCAAGCCTACGATGGCAAATCTTACAGGATTCATAAATACTATTCCGAAAAAAGTAAAAAAATACAGACTGATAAAGCCCCAATTTTATTCCCATTTAAACACCTTACTGGCTAGCAAATACACCAGCACCCCCCAAACCAAAAGCACCAAAATATCTATCCGCACGTCCCAAAGGCTAGCCCCATCAAAGGCTGTTTTGCGCAACGCATCATTAAGGTAGGTAAGCGGCATTAAACGGCAAAGCGGTTGCAGCCAAGCAGGAAAATCGCTGATGGGAAAAAAAGTACCCGCTAGCAAAAACTGAGGCATCGTAATAATATTGGCCAGCGGTGGTATAGACGATTCACTTTTGGCTATGCCACTAACACTAAAACCAAAGCCCATAAATACCATTACTCCAAGCGTGCACAGAAACACCATTTGTAGCACCGTGGCCCAGCCATTTATCAGGTGATAGTCGAATGCGAAATAGCCCACACCAATAATGACAATGGCCGTAATAATCTGAAAAAGCATGCGTGCAATACCTTCGCTGAGCACTATAATTTCGCGGCGCACAGGCGTTGCAAAAAAACGCTTGAGCACTAGTGTTTGCCGCATATTGAAAAATATAAAAGCTGTACCAAAAATACTACCCTCCAAAAGCGAAAAACCTAACTGCCCGGGCAATATAAAATCTATAGTTTTGAACTCACGCATCTTACTAGCAGTAATAGTGACACCCGCATTATCGGCTAGTTTTTGGGCTAGCTCTGGGTTCAGGCTTTGGGCTGTCTCGTTGATAATGGCACGCAACTGGCCCAGCTTATCTAGCTGCGACTCTGCCCCACTTAGTTCTATTTTGAAAGCAGGTTTCAACATTTTCTGATGCTGAATATCTATAACCGCCACTATGCTCGCATCTTTGAGTGCCTTTTGAGTAGCAGCCTCGCCCTGCACATCTACCCATTTTATACTTGGGTTTTCGTGCAGCGCTGCATACAGTGCATTGCTGGTATCGCAGCCAGGCGCCTTGGCCACCTTTACACTAAAACCCTTGCTACCACCCAAAAAACCAAATGCAATGATAAATACTAACGGAAAAGCAATACTAAAAACCACAGCCGATGGGCTTTTGAGTATCGATTGTAGGCTGGCACGGGTAAGCGCTTTCAGGGCTCGGCTATTGTTGTAAGAAGACATATATGAGACGCATTATAAGGCGGGGCAAATGTAGCAACTAATTTGCTTTTGGCTCAAGGCTATTTGCCAGCGCAGCCTCTAGCGTATTTGAGGGGGCGATGCCGCATTTTATCCGCTTCGTTTAGCCTTGGGTCTCTAGGCATCCACTGCTATCTTCATAAGCAGTATTTAGTAAAATACTTTCATTTTGCTCAAATATGAAACGGGAAAAAATATTTTGTGGTGTCAGCCTTGGTAACCGAATTGGTGTCACAAATCAGCCAAAATGCTCCAATTTTAGATAAGATATAGAAAAATAACTGCCTACCTCTATAGCCAGCAACCCTTGATTTTACTGGCATTCACAAAGAAAAAGCTCAGCAATGCTGCTGAGCTTTTTATTAACTTGTCGGGACGACAAGATTCGAACTTGCGACCCCAAGCACCCCATGCTTGTACGCTACTAAAGGGTTTCAGCTTTTTAAACTGATTTGGTGTTTGGGTTGGTAGTCGGATTGGTGTTTAAAAGCATTTATTAAAACCATTAACATTATTAGACCTGAAACCATAATGCATATTCGTGTGCTTGCCTTACTTGCTTTGCTAAAAGTTTTGGTTCTATAACTTTTATATTTGCACCGTAAGAAAGTAGTTCCATATACAAGTCTTGTGTTACATAAAGCTTCAGTTTAATACGCAATTCAATATCATTATCTTCTAAAATTTGTTGTGTCTCGTGCAATGGCAATGATTTAATGTATTTGCCTTGGAGTGGATCAAAGGATAATATAATATCTTGTGGCTTATCATCACTGGGGTTTATTATACCAAATCAATAGCGATAACTTTCTTCTACGCTGTAATTATTTGGGTATATAAAAGTTTTTTTGGTGATTTCAAGTTCCGTTAAACGGTCGAGCGCAAAGTTTTTAATGTGGTTATCGTTATTATCCTTGGCTATTACATACCATCGATTCTTGAATTCCTTCAATGCATATGGTTCTACTCTTCTCTGGCTGAATTCTTCATCC
>JADLEN010000103.1 GCA_020846105.1 Chitinophagaceae bacterium
ATGTGCTCAAAGGCATTTCCAAAGCGCATTTGTTTACTTCGGTAAGTACCTATGTACGCAAGTATTTTAAAGACCCTCGCTTAATAGCCTTGCTAGAATTTCCGGTACTATTCTTAGGTGCCATGCCCGATAAGATTCCGGCACTCTACACCCTTATGAACTATTCTGCAATAGTACAAGGCACTTTTTATCCGCAAGGTGGCATGGTCAAAGTAATAGATGCAATGGCCAGTCTTGCCAAAGAATTGGGTGTAACATTTCATACCAACACTGCTATCACCCATATTGCAGTTAAAGACCAAAAAGTATGCCATTTAGAAACCGCTCAAGGCAATTTCGAAACAGATGCTTTGATAGCCTCTGCAGACTACCATCATGTAGAGCAAAATCTTTTGGATGCGCCGTACCGCAACTACAGCAATGAATATTGGGACAAGAAAACTTTTGCCCCTTCTTGTCTTATTTATTACATAGGCGTCAACAAAAAAATTAATAACCTGTTGCATCACAATCTTTATTTCGATACAGATTTTCAACAGCACTCAACCGAGATTTATCAAGACCCAAAGTGGCCAAGCGACCCCCTATTTTATGTGTGTTGCCCATCCAAGACCGACGTTTCGGTGGCGCCAGAGGGTATGGAAAATCTCTTTCTGCTAGTGCCTATTGCCACAGGCCTCGAGGATACTGCTGCGCACCGCGATGCTTATTTCGAGCAGCTGATACGCCGTATCGAAAAGCATACGGGTGAGGCTTTTTTCGATAATATTATTTATAAAAAGAGCTATTGTGTAAATGATTTTATCAAAGATTACAACGCTTACAAAGGCAACGCCTATGGCCTAGCCAATACACTGATGCAAACCGCTGTTTTGAAACCAAAGCTCAAAAACAAAAAACTCAGCAACATGTTTTACGCAGGCCAATTGACCGTGCCAGGCCCAGGCGTACCTCCTTCGCTCATATCGGGGCGTATAGCTGCCGACCAAATAAAACTATACCACTCCAAATAAAATTGCGTATGAAACAATTATTCGATTCCGTATCCCTAGCCACTAGCAAGATGGTGACCAAAAGCTACAGCACTAGCTTTTCTCTTGGTATCAATTGCTTACACAAAAAATTTCATGATGCTATCTACAGTATCTATGGTTTTGTGCGCTTTGCCGACGAAATTGTAGACACCTTTCATGATTATGACAAGCGACAATTGCTACAAGAATTTAAGCAAGATACCTACACCGCCATAGAGCGCAAGATAAGCCTCAACCCTATACTCAACAGTTTTCAGGCGGTGGTGCACGAGTATAATATTGAGCGCCCTTTGATAGACACCTTCTTGCATAGCATGGAGATGGATTTGGAGCAGCAAAACCACAATGCCGACTCTTACAAAGAATACATACTAGGCTCGGCAGAGGTGGTAGGCCTTATGTGCCTTCGCGTATTTACCGAGCGCAACGAGGCTTTGTATCAGCAACTAAAACCCGCTTCTATGAGCCTTGGGGCTGCTTTTCAAAAGGTCAATTTCTTGCGCGATTTGCAAGCAGATTATAAAGTGCTGGGTCGCGTGTATTTTCCTACCATCGATTTAGAGCGCTTTACCGAAGCCGAAAAACAGCAAATACAACACGATATCCAAAAAGATTTTGACCATGCATTGCTAGGCATCCAACAGTTGCCTTTGTCATCTCGCTTTGGAGTGTATGTGGCCTACGTTTATTACAAATCGCTATTTGCCAAAATCAAGTCGCTACCATCATCTCGGATAATGCAAGAGCGCGTGCGCATACCCAACTATCAAAAAATAAGCTTGCTCGCAGGCTCTTACCTCAAACATAGCTTTGGTGTTTTATGAAAAAAATATTTTTAATCTGCGGCACATTTATAGCCCCGCAAATCCCCCATTTGCACAGCCATATCAGCGGATTTTTGATACATAGCAAGCAATGCACCGCCCTTAAACATTTTTAGTATGAACCTTATACAACTTGTAGACATCAACGACCACCCCATAGGCCTTGCCGATAAGACAATTGCCCACCGCCAAGGGCTGCTGCACCGCGCCATATCTGTAATCATCTACAACACCGATGGCCATATGCTGCTGCAACAAAGAGCCGCAGACAAATACCACTCGCCACTGCTCTGGACCAACGCCGCCTGCACCCACCCACTACCCACCGAGGCACCCATAGACGCCGCACACAGGCGCCTGCAAGAAGAGATGGGCATCGCCTGCACCCTACAGCACCAATATTCTTTTGTGTACAAGGCCATCTTAGACAACAATATGATAGAGCACGAGTACGACCACGTATTCATAGGCATCACCAATCAGCTGCCCGATATCAACGAAGCCGAAGTGGCAGATTACAAATACCTAGCCCCAGAACACATAGCTTTGCAGCTACAGCAGTCGCCCGAGTGGTTTACGGCATGGTTCAAAATTATTTTCGAAAAAACACATCAAAGCACAACACATGAATTGGCTCCTTAATCTCTCCATCACCCTTGTTACCTTCTTGCTCATGGAGGGGGTCACCTGGCTCACACACAAATACGTAATGCACGGCTTTCTGTGGGTCTTGCACGACGACCACCACAACAAAGACCACAAAAACTTTTTCGAGCGCAACGACGCCTTCTTTATCATCTTTGCAGGTATAGCCATGTCTTTTTTTGCCACAGGCACCTTCTCCGAGTCTTATAGATTCCTTGTTTACGTAGGCATCGGCATCACCCTCTACGGCTTTGCCTATTTCATGGTGCACGACGTGCTCATCCATCAGCGCTTCAAGCTTTTTACCCGTACCAACAATGTGTACTTTCGTGCACTGCGCAAAGCCCACAAAATACACCACAAGCACCTAGGCAAAGAGCATGGCGAATGTTTCGGCATGCTCTTTGTACCACTCAAATACTTTCGCGAAGCCCTCAAAACCAAAGCATAAATAATGCCCGAAAAGTACACCTACCTCCTTGTCGATTTTTTTTGCATCATCTTCCCTTTTCTTTTTTCCTTTCATCCACGCTTGCAGTTTTTCAAAAACTGGAAAGCATTCATTTGGCCCTGCATCCTCACCGCCACATTCTTCTTGGTTTGGGATGGCATATTTACCCATTGGGGCATATGGGCCTTCAACCCAAAGTATGTAGTGGGCATTTATTTTTGGGGCATGCCTATAGAGGAGTTTCTCTTTTTTATCTGCATACCCTATGCCTGCGTATTTAGTTACCACTGCTTCAAAGTGCTCTTTCGCTTTCAGCGCTTTCAGGCCTTTGCGCGGGTGTTTTATGCGCTGCTGGCCATCGTTTTGCTAGGTATAGCCCTCAGCCATTTGCCACAGCTATACACCTCCGTCACCTTTATCCTCTGCGCAGCATTCCTCTTTTATTTGGTGTGGCACAACGCGCCTATGATGGCCACTTTCTTTTTTTGTTACCTGTTTATCCTCGTACCCTTTATCCTCTCCAACGGGGTGCTCACCGGCAGTTTTTTTCACCGCACAGTGGTAATGTACAACCCCGCGCACAACCTCGGTATCCGCATCCTCACCATCCCTATCGAAGATACCTTTTACGGCATGCTCATGCTCATGCTCAATGTTTGGGGCTACGAGCTAGGCAGCAGGCAAGGCCGCTAGCAGCAGCATATCATTTTTTGGGCGGTTGGGCTTCTTCTTCCTTCGTTGGGCTTTGGGTCTCGGGCTGTTGCTTGTACTCCTCGCTGCGCTGCGGGGTACAGCTGCCATCCCGCGCAG
>JADLEN010000104.1 GCA_020846105.1 Chitinophagaceae bacterium
ACAACAAAATTTACATTCACTTACAAAAAAACAAAAAACTATGTACAACAAATCAAGAGCAGCACAAGCACCAGTCAATTTTGCCAACATCTTAGATGGCTTCTTGCACAACGACTTCCAATTTCCAGAGCGCAAAGCACAGCATAGCCCCGCCGTCAATATCTGCGAAAACGAAGCCGAATATCAAATACACCTGATAGCACCCGGCTTAGCCAAAGAAGATTTCAAGATAGATGTAGACAAAAATGTACTAAGCGTAGCCTATAGCCACCCCGAAGCCACGGCAGAGGCTAGCCCCAAATGGATACGCCAAGAGTTCAAAACCAACTCTTTTCAGCGTAGCTTTAGCATTACCGACAAGGTAGATGCAGCAGCCATCACCGCCAATTACAACAACGGCATACTACAACTACTGCTACCCAAAAAAGTAAAAGAAGAGCTCAAAACCGTATCGATAGCCGTGCAATAACAGCCCGTGCTTCCAAGCAGCAAAGCCTCCAAAACATTAGTGTTTTGGAGGCTTTTGGTATTTATGCTGCAGCACTTTATTTGCTTTGATGATTATTTATTGCGGCCCCAAAAAGGCTGTTCATACCTGTAATGATTTTTGGGTCCCCAACTATTTTATTGTTGTGGAAATTTTGAAAGGTCCATAAAGAAGATTTCCCATGTATGCCCGTCAAAATCTTCGATAGTGCGCTGTTGCATAAATCCGTAATCTTTCATTTCGATAGGTTCTGTGCCACCTGCTTTCAGTCCGGCTTCCACCATATTATTTACCGCGTCAATATTTTCCAGCGAAAGCGAAAACAATCCTGCTAATTTGGTTTTGGTATCCGCAATAGGTTTGGTGGCAAAGGATGAAAACTTTTCGTGTGTAAGCAGCATTAAAAAAATGCTTTCGCTCCATTCCATACATTTTGCTGTTTCGTCAGAGAATTGTGGATTGTTGGTAAAACCCATAGCAGCGTAAAATGCCATTGACTTTTCAAGGTCTGTAACTGCTAAGTTGATAAAAATTTGCTTGTTCATTTTGTTCGTTTTTTTTTAAAATTGTTTGTAAGCGTTATTGTATAAGGCAGCAACTATACTTCAAATAAAAGATTAGTTGCTTTTTATTTATGGTTTTAATAGTTCTGCGATGTCTATCTTTTTCATTTTCATAAAAGCATCCATTACCCTTTGCGATTTTGCAGGGTCGCTCATCAATTGGCCTAGTATTGTGGGCACTACCTGCCACGATACACCAAACTTATCTTGGCACCAACCGCATTGACCTTCGCTACCACCATCGGCAATCAGGTTGTTCCAATAAAAATCTACCTCTGCTTGGTCTTTGCAATCTATTACAAACGAGACAGCTGCTGAGTGTTTAAACAGCGCACCACCATTTAGCCCCATAAATTTATTTCCGTTCAATTCGTAAAGTACCACCATCGCATTCTCAGAAATGACTTTCGAATTCGGGAAAAATGAGCAATAAAATGTTGCTGCTTCTTTTGCCTGTCCATCAAACCAAAGGCAAGGGTAAAGTTGGTTTTTCATTGTACTCTAGGTTTATTTGTTTTCAAAAATTTGTTTCACCATTGTTGCTACTGCACTATACGCAGGTTGCTTGGTAAGCATTGGCCTATAGCCTTAGCGCTTTATAGATATATGCTTGGCGTTATCGATGTTGGTCTATCAATACCACATTGCCGTCAGGGTCTGTAAGCATAAGGCTTGCAGGTCCTTCTGTTTTTTCATCTGCTTCGCTTGTAAGCACTAGCCCACTATTCTTTAATTGTTTTTGAATACTACGTATGTCTTCAAAATCATTTACGTTTCTTGCGTTCTCATCCCATCCCGGGTTGAAGGTCAAAATATTGCCTTCAAACATTCCCTGAAAAAGTCCGATAAGTGCATTGTCGTTTTTCATTATAAGGTAGTTTTGCTCCTTGCTTCCGCCAAAAACTTGGAAACCTAACTGCTCGTAAAAATCTTTTGAGGCTTCTAAGTCCTTCACACTTAGGCTGGCCGAGAATGCACCTAATTTCATATTGCTTTGTTTTATTGTTTTTACTATTTCTGTTTTCGCTTTCAAAGGTTTATCCAAAAGTATGGAATTCAGATAATATCCGGCTGCAAATGCAGCAGCAAAGCCTATTATGCTTTTATAGCCCGTTTTTATGGTGGTCATTGTTGTGTCTGTTGCGCAATATTATGCTCAGTTTTATGTTGTCGTATAGGATACCAATAATGAGCACTGTTGCTGCAATAGCCAATACATAAAGCTTTAATGTGGCATAGAGTATACCGCTCAAAAGGCCACCCAAAAAGAAGAAGGTAATAATGGACAGTCGTAATTTTATTGACGAATAAAGTTTGCCCCTTTGGTCTTTTTGTTTGTAAAAAAACAATTGAGACAATTCAATACCCAAATCGGTAAACAGGCCAGTTAGGTGTGTGGTGCGTACGGTGGCGTTCGAAATTGTGGTTACCAATGAATTTTGCAAGCCCATTGCAAAAAGCAATGAACAGGCAAGCAGGTTTGGGCTTTGTGCAACAAGCTTTTGACCAAACACCGCTAAGAAAAACAAAATAAAACTTTCTATCACTGTCGGTATGATGTATATCAATCGGTCGTTTGTCTTTGATATGAGTTCTACTATCATGTTAGATACAAACGAGCCTAAGAAGAAAAAGAAAATGTATGAAAAATAGACTATCCCTTGCCAAAAATTAAGCTTGAACAGCTCATCTACAAAAAAAGCAAAGTGCCCTGTTACATTTGTGGTCAGCCGTTGCACGGCCAAAAAGCCTGCCACATTCACAATCCCTGCCACAAAAGACAGCAATGAAGCAATGTTTAAATTATGCCTTATTGTCCTGGTCTTTCCTTTATGTCTAAACATTTGTTTCTTGGCTATTTCTTGGCTGCTTTGCCTGTGTTTTGCGCAGTTTACCTATTCCTTATTTGCCCCACTGCCCATTTGCAAAATTACAATAAAAAACCACCACCCAACTGTTATTGCTGCAACACCTTTGCTTTGCCTAGCCTTTTTTACACATACAGTAGGCGCCAATGCTGCTTTTGGTTTTTAGCTTTAAAACATTATTTTTGCTCCCCGATGAAAAATTACACCTGTTTTATCACTGTTACCCCACCCTGATTTATCTTCTTTAAATCAATACTTACCCCCTACTCTAGTTTTCGGCTTCTATACCCTTTGCATTGCGCATTGCCAATAGCCATCACTACCTATTGTGGTTTCCTACAAGGCACCACTGCCACATTTATTTATATCTTTTTATGAAAAAAGTATTCAACCTTTTCGACTTATCCCAAAAAGTCAATTACAAAACAGAAATATTAGCAGGCCTCACCGTGGCCATGACCATGATTCCCGAGTCGCTGTCCTTTGCCATACTAGCTGGCTTTCCGCCACTTATGGGTTTGTACGCCGCCTT
The DNA here is from genome assembly GCA_020846105.1 of Chitinophagaceae bacterium. GTDB lineage: Bacteria > Bacteroidota > Bacteroidia > Chitinophagales > Chitinophagaceae > Rurimicrobium. The sequence goes on from JADLEN010000104.1 coordinate 3,451, forward strand.
TATCGCGGGCTTGGTCACAGCTGTTTTTGGCGGCCGCCCAGGTATGATATCTGGTGGCGCAGGCGCTACCGTTATTGTGCTCATAGCCCTTATGAAGTCTGATGGCTTAGAATACGTTTTTGCAGCCGTAGTCTTGGCCGGCGTCATACAATTGCTCATAGGCATTTTCAAGCTTGGCAAGTTTATACGCCTAGTACAACACCCGGTTATGTTTGGCTTTGTCAACGGGCTAGCCATTATCATCTTCATGTCACAGCTACAGCAGTTCAAGACCGTGGTCAATGGTGCCACGGTTTGGCTTTCGGGCACGCCCTTGCTTATTATGGCCGCCTTGGTAGCCCTCACCATAGCCATAGTAGTGCTACTGCCCAAAATCACAAAAGCCGTGCCCGCCTCGCTAGTAGCTATTATTGTAGTGTTTCTATTAGTCTTGCTCCTAGGCATCCCTACCAAAACCGTAAAAGACATTGCCTCTATCAGCGGAGGCTTTCCGCCATTCCACATACCCAACATCCCTATCAGTTGGGCCACCTTTACCCTCATTTTTCCCTACGCACTTATAATGGCAGCCGTAGGCCTTACCGAAGGCTTGCTAACCCTAAACCTAGTAGACGAAATAACCGAAACCAAAGGCAACGGCAACCGAGAATGTATAGCCCAAGGCAGCGCCAACGTATTAAACGGCTTTTTCTTTGGCATGGGCGGCTGCCCTATGATAGCACAAACCTTGGTCAACCTCTCCGCAGGCTCCCGAGCACGCCTATCTGGCATAGTAGCAGCCTTCACCATACTATTAATAGTACTGTTTGGCGCACCACTTATAGAGCAAGTGCCCATGGCAGCCCTCGTAGGCGTTATGATAATGGTAGCCATTGGCACCTTCGAGTGGGCAAGTTTCAAGATAATAAACAAAATGCCCAAGAGCGATGTATTTCTTGTCATAGTCGTAGCCCTCATCACCGTACTCTTGCACAACCTAGCTTTGGCCGTGCTCATAGGCGTCATTATCTCTGCCCTCATCTTTGCCTGGGAAAGCGCCAAACGCATACGCGCCAAAAAATACACCGACCACCGTGGCGTCAAGCATTACG
>JADLEN010000105.1 GCA_020846105.1 Chitinophagaceae bacterium
AGTTGCGGAACTTCATTAACTCGTCCTGAGTGTAGTTTACCAACTCACTTAAAGAATTAATTTTTGCAGCTTTAAGGCAGTTAAATGCACGAACTGATAATTCTAAATCTTCAAGTGGTGTACCCAAAATTTTGCGCAATTGCAAAGTTTCTTCGTCCACAACATTTTCACGCTCTTCTTTCTTACTATCCATCGAAATATTTTCGTCGGTAATAATCATTAAGTGTTGAATAAGTATGCGAGATGCTTCTTTAACGGCTTCTTCGGGGTGAATAGTGCCATCAGTTTCAACGTCCATTATCAATTTTTCAAAATCGGTACGTTGTTCTACACGGGTATTTTCAATAGTATATTTTACGTTTTTGATAGGCGTAAAAATAGAATCGACTGCTATAACGCCTAGCATACCATCTTTTGGACGATTCTCTTCTGACGGACGGTAACCACGGCCTTTGCCGATAGTTATTTCGATGTCAAACTGAGTACCTTTTTCCATACTACAAATTACCAGCTCTGGGTTCATCACCTCAAAATTTGGCAAAGCGTCTCCAATCATACCTGCAGTTAGTTCACCTTGGTTGATGTGTAGCTCACATTTGTCATAAGAAACTTCTTGCTCAGCAGTTTTCTTAAAACGAACTTGCTTTAGGTTAAGAATGATTTCTGTTACATCTTCCAAAACACCTTTAATAGTTGCAAATTCGTGGTCTGCACCAGCAACTTTGATAGTAGTGATTGCATATCCTTCTAATGAAGAAAGCAACACACGACGCAATGCATTGCCAATAGTAACTCCGTAACCGGGCTCTAATGGACGAAACTCAAATTGCGCTTCAAAATCGGTCGCTTTTTGCAAAACAATCTTATCTGGTTTTTGAAAATTCAATATTGCCATATTGATATTGGTATTTTAAGTGTTCGTTTAAAAAAATTATTGCTGTGTAGATTACTAAATGCGGATTAATTTCCTCAAAAAATAAATACACAAAATTTATTTTGCCTAAGCACACAACAAGCCAAAAAATGGATGTTGTGTATTGGGCTTATTATTTAGAGTACAATTCTACGATCAATTGCTCCTTAATGTTTTCAGGAACATTTTCACGCTCAGGATTGGCAAGGTAAGTACCTTTAAGGTCATTTTCGCTCCAATCTACCCAGTTAATTTTAGGATTTTTTGCACGTACAAGGCTCAAAATCGAAGTATTGATTTTGCTCTTTGGTTTCAACTCTACAACATCACCAGCTTTCAAACGGTAAGATGCGATATTAACAATACCACCGTTGACCAAGATATGCTTGTGCGATACCAACTGACGTGCAGCAGGGCGTGTAGGTGCAATACCCATACGATAAACCACATTGTCCAAACGAGATTCCAACAATTTCACCAAGTTCTCACCAGTTGCACCTTTAATGCGGCTAGCTTCTACGTAAGTATTACGGAATTGTTTTTCCAACACCATATAAGTGTATTTAGCTTTTTGCTTCTCTTTCAACTGAATAGAATATTCAGAAGCAGCTTTACGCTTTTTGGTTGCACCGTGCATTCCCGGAGGTGCACTTTTCTTTGACAAATTTTTGCCTGATCCTAAGATCGGCTCACCGAATTTACGGCAGATTCTGTTTTTGGGTCCTGTATAACGAGCCATTGCGTGTTATTTATCGATTTTTAGAATAATTCCGAATCGTTTCATATAAAAATCGTAAAATCAGATACGATTCGGAGTAAATAAATAATGTGAAAAATTCGGGTAAAGCAAAACGACGATCGTTTTCTTTACCCGAAAAATATTGTATAAATTATACGCGACGCTTCTTTGGAGGGCGACAGCCATTGTGGGGCATTGGCGTTACATCTTTGATAGAGGTAATCTCTAAACCAATACTAGACAAAGAGCGTATAGCACCTTCGCGACCAGAGCCTGGGCCTTTTACAATAACGTCAACTTTTTTCAAGCCAGCGTCTATTGCTTTTTTGCCACAATCGGCGGCTGCCATTTGCGCAGCGTAGGGAGTGTTTTTCTTTGAACCACGGAAGCCCATTTTACCAGCAGATGACCAAGATATTACTTGACCAGTTTTGTTGGTAAGGCTTATGATAATGTTGTTGAAGGTAGCGCTGATGTGTGCATCACCGTGTACATCAACCTTCACGATGCGCTTCTTAGCAGCGACTTTTGCAGATGATTGTGCTTTTGCCATTTTGTTTTAAATGAGGTAATCGTTAATAAAATTATGCTGTTAAATACAGCATTGTAGCATCCCTCCTTGCAGCACCATTGGGCAGATCTGGCGATGATACGAATAGTATTGCTACTATTTTTTTGGTGCTTTCTTTTTACCTGCAACTGTGCGGCGCTTACCCTTACGAGTACGGCTATTGGTACGGGTACGTTGTCCGCGAAGGGGTAAACCTTTACGGTGACGCAATCCACGATAGCAAGCAATGTCCATAAGGCGTTTGATGTTCGTTTGAACCTCAGAACGCAATTGGCCTTCTACTTTAAACTCACTGTTAATGATGTTACGAATAGCAGTTTGCTCTTCGTCGTTCCAATCTATCGCTTTTTTGTCCAAGCTTATTTCAGCTTTTTCGAGGATGTAACGGGCAGTAGTGCTGCCAATACCATAAATGTAAGTTAGCGCTATCTCACCACGCTTTTGTTTCGGTAAATCTATACCAGCTATACGAGCCATTCTTCTTAATTATTAATTGTTAACTTTTAATTTTTAATTATCCTTGGCGTTGCTTGAAACGAGGATTCTTTTTGTTGATGATAAAAAGCACTCCCTTGCGGCGTACTATTTTACAATCTGCACTGCGTTTTTTGATTGCTGCTCTTACTTTCATTGTAATTGATTGTTTATTTTTGTGATTACTTGTATCTATATATTATTCTGCCCCTACTAAGGTCATATGGGCTCATCTCTACACCCACTTTATCGCCTGGCAATATACGGATATAGTGCATGCGCATTTTACCCGATATTGTTGCTAATATCTCATGGTCGTTTTCGAGCCTTACCCTAAACATTGCGTTGGATAATGCATCTACTATTGTACCGTCTTGCTTGATTAAGGACTGTTTGGCCATATTTTTAAAAGGATTGCAAAAGTAAGGACATTTTATGAATAAAATAATTTTTTTTTCAAAAATTTGAATGGACAATAGTTTTTTGTCTTTTAAGACAATAACTGATGTTGGGACGAAGACAGAAGGAAGGCCCAGCAACAAGTAAATTTTGTAGCTTTGTTTTAAAGGGAAATTTGTAAAACAATTAGAGGTCACCAAAAAAGTGGGGAAATTAT
>JADLEN010000106.1 GCA_020846105.1 Chitinophagaceae bacterium
GTTGTGCAGGTTGGCTTTTTTGGCGCGGTCGTTGGCTAGCTTGCGTATGCCCGATAGTTCTTTGCGCTCGCGTTCACTCTGTTCTATCCGTTTCTTAATAGCATCGGCTGCTTCGGTATTTTTGTGCAGGTAATCGTCAAGGTATTTGGCCAAGAACTCTAGCACAAAAGCTTTCATGCTTTGGCCTCCCTCTGCTACGGATTGCGAGCCTAGTTTAGTTTTGGTTTGACTTTCAAACACGGGTTCTTGCACACGCACGGCAATGGCTGCGCAAATGCTTTGGCGAACGTCGGCAGCGTCATAATCTTTTTTGTAAAAGTCACGAATAACCTTGACAAAAGCCTCGCGAAATGCGCCTTGGTGGGTGCCGCCTTGGGTAGTGTGCTGCCCATTGACAAAGGAGTATAGGTCTTCGCCATAGTCGCCGGTATGGGTAATAGCTACCTCTATATCATTGCCCTTGAGATGGATAATGGGATAACGCATGCTATCGGTATTTGCCTTGCGCTGAAGTAGGTCTAAGAGTCCGTTTTTGGATATAAAATTACGACCGTTGAAGTTGATTTGTAAGCCGGCATTGAGAAAACAGTAGTTCCAAATTTGGTTTTCGACATACTCGAAAATGTATTTATAATGCTTGAAAATAGTATCGTCGGGGGTAAAGGTAACGAAGGTTCCGTTGGGCTCGGCAGAGTCGGCTTCTTTGTGCTCTTTGATAAGAATACCGCGCTCGAATTCGGCCACCTTCATACGGCCCTCACGGTAAGATATTACTTTGAAATAGCTACTAAGGGCATTGACCGCTTTGGTACCTACACCATTTAGTCCTACCGATTTTTGGAAAGCTTTGCTGTCGTATTTGGCTCCCGTATTGATTTTGCTCACCACATCTACTACTTTACCTAAGGGTATACCTCTGCCATAGTCGCGGATAGAGGCTATTCCATTGTCTAGCTTTATTTCTACACGCTTGCCATGGCCCATCATATACTCGTCTATACAGTTGTCTAGCACTTCTTTGAGCAACACATAGATACCATCGTCCATACTGCTACCATCGCCTAGCTTGCCAATATACATGCCGGGCCGCAGCCTAATATGCTCGCGCCAATCGAGCGATTTGATACTGTCTTCGTTATAAATTACTTCGGGTATGTGGTCTTGTTCGGTCATTGTAAAAAGTTGGGTACTGAATAAGGAGAAGAGGCGCAAATGTAAAACTCCATCTTGAGAATAAAAAAGCTATAGCGCCAAATAGACGATGACTAAATGGTAAGTACCAAGCCATCATAGGCTAGCTGTATGCCTTGCGGCAGCTCGCAAGACACCTGCTGATGCAACCCTAGTTGGTGACTAATGTGGGTAAAATAAGTTTGCGGGCAGCCTAGCTTCTGCGCCAAGGACACTGCCTCATCGAGCGTAAAATGAGAGATATGTGCCTCTCGTCGAAGTGCATTGAGCACCACTACTTTGGAGCCTTGTATTTTGAGCAATTCTTCAGGGGCTATAAAATTGGCATCGGTAATGTAAGTAAAGTCGCCAATACGAAAGCCAAAAACTTCGAGCTTGTAATGCAACAAACGAATGGGTATTATCTCTAAACCTTGGATAAAGAAAGGTTCGTTGGCAATAGTATGCAGTTGTATCTGCGGTACACCAGGATAGCTACTATTCTGAAAAACATATTGAAACTCGCGGTGCAATACCTCTTGGGTTTCGAGGCTAGCATACACATCCATATCGCACTGCTGACAATAATTGAAAGCGCGAATATCGTCCATGCCAGCAGTATGGTCTTTGTGGCCATGTGTAAAAACTAGTGCGTCTAACTTTTGCACGCCTGCCCGCAACATTTGGTAGCGAAAGTCTGGACCGCTATCTATAACAACACACAACTCGTCCGTCTCTATCATTACTGAAGAACGAAGACGATGGTCGTGTGTATCGGCAGAAATACAAACTGCACAACGACAAGCGATAACGGGAACGCCCTGCGAAGTGCCTGTGCCTAAAAAAGTAATACGCATGATGATTAAAGGTCCATTTCGGTTTGCGTAGTTTGGGGGCTAGATGGTGCCTCGCCTAATACTAGTTTGTAAAATTTTAACGATTCGGTACTTAGCTCTTGCTGATCGAAAACCAGGGAGGGTACAATATCCACCAAAGTGTTGATACGGCCTTCGATATTGAGGAATTTATTGACTACAACTACCCTTTTGTCTTCGAGAATACAGTACCCCGAGTTGAAGTTGCCTTTCTCGAAACGAATGATATAACGCGCTTCATCAAAAAGAAGCTCTAATTTTTTAAGTGTGTTTGGTGTAATTTTGATACTCATTATGCAGGTTACTTTATCACCGATGGTTAAAAGTAGAAAATTAGCTACAATTTTACCTCTTATCATTTTATTAAGCGCTCTTTTTTTTAAGGCGCAAGCGCAAAACCCTTCTTATTTTTATGTAGAAGAGCCCAAGTTGTTTACTGGTGGGCTGGTAGCTGGCGCCAATTTTTGCCAAGTAGATGGCGATAATTATGCGGGCTATTTCAAAACAGGCTTTAATGCTGGTGCTGTATTGTACGTAAGGGTCAATGAGCGGTTTTCGGTAAGTATGGAATTGTTGTTTTCGCAGAAAGGTGCACGCAGCAATTTCCGAAAGCAAACCAATAGCGATTCGGCATTTGTAATTGTAAGTCAAAAGATAAACCTCAACTATGCCGAAATACCCGTAATGCTGAACATTTACGACAAAAGAAAGAGCCACGTGGGCGTAGGCCTATCTTACGCGCAACTTATTAGTGCCGACGAGCAAGTGGAGGTAGCTGGTGGCTATATCTACGACTCTAATAAATATCCATTTAAGAAGCAAGACATAAATATCATAATGGGTGCCAACCTCAATTTGGTAAAAGGGCTATATGCCAATCTAAGGTTTCAATACTCCATAATACCTGTGCGCACAAACGTGGACCCAGAAATAGCGCGTAGCCAGCAATACAATAATATGTGGACGTTGAGAGTTATGTATTTATTCTAAAGAAAAAACTTTTCAACAAACAAAAAATGAACAGCAGCAAAATTGTAGCAATACTTACAGCAATGCTATGGCTATCTACGGCAAGAGCACAAAATCCCAAAAATTATTACATCGAAGAGCCGAAAACCTTTGTTGGTGGGCTTATTGGCGGAGTCAACTTTAGCCAAGTAGATGGTGATAGCTACAAAGGATACAACAACATCGGTTTTAATACAGGTGTAGTAGTGTATGCCAGGCTGATGCCACAAGTGGCCGCAAGTATAGAAATATTGTACGCGCAAAAAGGTGCAAAATCTAATGGGTCGCAACTATCTAACGGTGGCAATGCCGTAATAACAAAGCAAAACATTTTATTAAACTATGCCGAAATACCAGTACAACTCAACTATTTCGACAAAAAGAAAAGTCATTTTGGTGGCGGTTTTTCTTACTCACAACTTATAAATAGCAAGGAGGTAATCAACACCAACAACAGCAGCGTTACCTACGATCAAAACCTTTATCCTTTTAAGAAAATGGACATAAACCTTGTGCTATCGGGGCAGCTACATTTATACAAAGGATTGTTTGCAGGGCTTCGTTTTCAATATTCTATGCTTTCTATCCGCAATGATGTAGATGCTAATTTTGGCCGAGCCCAACAATTTAATAATGTATTTGCCTTGCGGCTGATGTACTTGTTTTACTAATTGCTTTGTTACCTTTATTTTCAATTCTGTTTTTATTATTTTAGCGATAAAAATCCATGTCCGACCAATATATAGTATCTGCCCGTAAGTACCGCCCTATGACCTTTGACACGGTAATAGGGCAAGAGCACATTACAAGCACCCTTAAGAATTCTATTAAAAGTAACCACCTTGCACACGCTTTTTTGTTTTGTGGGCCACGTGGTGTGGGCAAAACAACATGCGCACGTATCCTTGCCAAAACACTTAATTGTACCAATGTAAGTGCCGACATAGAAGCCTGTGGCACTTGTACCAACTGTTTGTCTTTTAATAACAATACCTCATTCAATGTTTTCGAGCTAGATGCTGCCTCTAACAACTCGGTGGATGATATACGTAGCCTTACAGAACAGGTAAGGTTTTCGCCACAGCAAGGCAAATACAAAGTTTACATCATAGATGAGGTGCACATGCTAAGTACTGCTGCCTTTAATGCATTCCTGAAAACATTGGAAGAACCGCCAGCACATGCTATTTTCATATTAGCCACTACCGAAAAACATAAAGTATTACCAACCATTCTTAGTCGCTGTCAGATATTCGATTTTAAAAGAATAACAACCAACGACACCGTGCAACATTTGCAAAAAATTGCAGCGAAAGAAAATATTTTGGCTGAAGAATCGGCACTACATGTAATAGCTCAGAAAAGTGAAGGCTGCATGCGCGACTCATTATCTATGCTGGACAGGATATCGAGTTTTACTAATGGCAACCTGACCTATGCAGCTACAATGGAGCACCTTAATCAATTGGATGCTGATTTCTATTTCGAAATAACAGACTATATTTTGGCTGCAGACGTGGCCAATACCCTATTGTTATTAGATAAAATTTTTGATAGAGGATTTGAAGGTGATATGATTTTAGAAGGTTTTGCAGAACATTTTCGCAACTTGCTCTTGTGCAAAGATGCCCGCATGGCCAAGCTGCTAGATATACCCAACAACCACAAACCTATATACTACGAAAAGGCAGCCCAAACTCCACCATCATTTATACTTTCGGGGCTCAATGTAGTAAACGCAAGTATGTTGGAATACAAAAATGCAAACAATCGGAAACTACATACCGAACTGTGCCTTATAAGACTTTGTTACCTGCTACAAGCCTCCCAACTAGACCTGAGTGTTGA
>JADLEN010000107.1 GCA_020846105.1 Chitinophagaceae bacterium
AAAACACATAAATTCCCACCAAGGGCACAAAAAGGCATCCGAAAGTGGCATCTGAACGACCGAATTTGGCATCTGAGAACCCAAATTTGGCATCTGAGCATCCAAATTTGACATCTGAGCATCCAAATTTGACATCTGAACGACCGAAAGCGACATCTGAACGACCGAAAGCGACATCTGAACACCCAAATAAGACATCTGAACGCCCAAATAGAACATTATAACGCAAGAATGAAACATCTGAACGGATGAATTTGCCATTAATTTTGACCATTCATATTCATGAGCCTCTAAAAAATAATTTGCAAAAAACTTGCATGTTGTTACAGTATTTATTATTTTTGCCTTCGTATAACATTAACAAATTCATTTTTTCCACCACAACGCTAAATGTATTGCCCATGACACACCCCAAGTACCACAGCACAATGGAGCACCTCTACACCATCTGCGATATGGGTTGGACCTCTTGCTCACAGTTTCAGCCTAGCTTTCTAGACTTCAAACCCAGGTACACGCATACTTTTATAGCTGCCTGCAAGGCCGCAATAGTAGCAGCACGTAGCATGCGCGGCAATCAGGTGCGGGGCGCCGTGGCCGAAGACTTGCACATAACCCTAGTAGAGCAGGGCGCACGCAGTAGGACAGACTTTCAAGGGCTCAAAAGATACATTTATGGTGCTTTTGATACAGAGCGTCAAAAACCTCAATACGAGGCTGCTGGCCAACAGTATTACCAAAAAGCTAGCGAAAACAATTGGGATGCTATAGAGTCTTTAAACCTATATGCTACCAACTATATTAGCGACAATGAGGCTATACTAGCCAATAATGATAATATGCCGCCTACTTTTTTGGCTACTTATCTTGCCAATGCGGCCGAGTTTCGGACTACGCACCAGGCTTTTATGCAAGCTGGCGAAAACGCCGAAGAAGGCACACAGGCAAAGGTGATAGCCAACAATGGTATTTATGATACCTTAATAGAAATGCTGCTAGATGGGCAGTATATTTTTAGAGATGATGATGCTATTCGCAAACAGTTTGTATTTTCTGAGCTGCTAGAGCGCGCAGGTGGTGTGGGCACGGCGGGTGTGCGTGGCACTATCCGCGACAACGACAGTCAGCTGCCTGTGGCCAACGCTACGGTGCATATCTTGAACACTAATAAAACGGCCCTAAGCGATTTAGAGGGCCGCTATGAAATAAAACCACTAGCCAATGGCCTATACGACATACGTATAAGTGCGCCGGGCTACGAAGATATTATTATAACACAGCACGAGGTGCTTGTGGGGGTGGTATCTACCCTCAATGTGATGATGGTACGCATAGCCTAGCAAGAATTTAGGTTTGAAGAGCAAAAAGGCTCATTGGCTGCAAGGCCAGTGGGCCTATTTTGTATGGTAGCAGGCGCTAAAGCGTGAGGGATGAAACGGATATCCTTTTGCCCCTTTTTCGGGGCAAAAGATAGGAGTGCCAGCCCGACGGCGCCCCCTATAGCTGGTGCTAAGATGGGGGCGGCGGCACGCCCAAAATGTACTAGGCTAGGTGCTGCTGCTTGCGCAGAAAGTTTTAGCTTTGCGGGTATTGGCAACTTAAATTTTAATAATGAACAAGATGGTATATATTGTAGGATTGCTGGCGCTGGGCTTGCTGGCGGGGTATTTTAGCGGGCTAGTGGGTATAGGTGGCGGCATTATTATAGTGCCGGCTTTGGTAATGCTGTTTGGTATGAGCCAGCATCAGGCGCAGGGCACTACGCTGGCGCTGATGGTGCCGCCAATAGGCATTTTGGCGGCTATGACTTATTATCAAAAGGGCTTTGTAGACATAAAGGTGTCTGCGCTGGTGTGTGTGGGTTTTGTGCTTGGGGGCTACCTGGGCGGCAAGATGTCTGTGGCCATACCAGAGCAAACATTGAAGACGGTGTTTGCCTGCTTGCTGATAGTGGTGGGCCTACGGATGCTGCTCACGGGCAATAATATTTTTAAGTAAAAGCTATAGCATGGGCTATGCCCGCCAATGCCAAAGCCCCGCAAGATGCTGTATGCTGCTTGCGGGGCTTTGCTGTATATGGTGCTTTGTATGTTTTATTTTTTAGGGGCAGCGGCCTTCTTGCTAGCGGCGGCTTTCTTTGCAGGTGCGGTAGCTTTCTTGGCTGGTGCGGTAGCTTTCTTTGCTGGTGCGGCGGCGTTGGGCGTGGCTGCTTTTTTGGTGGCCTTGCTAGGGCTAGCAGTGGCGGCTTTGGTGGCAACGGCTTTGGGGGCGGCGGCTTTGCTAGGCTTGGCGGTGGCGGCTGGCTTTTGAGGGCTGGCTACTTTGGGCGCTGGGCTGGCTATGGCTGCTGCTGCAGGCGCTTGGCTGCTGCTAGTGCTGGCTGTGCTAGGGCTAGCTTTGGCTGCTTTTTTGGGGGCAATGGCTTTCTTGGCTTTGGGCTTTTTGGCTTTTGGCTTTTTGGCTTTTTTGGGTTGCTCGCTCATGCCTTTGGCTATTACTTTGGCAGCTTTTTTGGTAAGGCTCTTGTATTTTTTGATACCGAGCATTTCGGACAGGTGGCTGAGCACCGTGTCTATTTTTTCTTGGATGCTATCTTTAATTTCTTTGTTGGTCATAATATTATTAATGTTTTAGTAACGCAAATATAACATTGGCTTGGTGGCTTCAATATTAAGTTTTGCCATTCTTACAAAAACTTAACAAGTGGCGGAGCAAAAAAAACCACCACAAAGCAAGTGATTGTGGTGGTATTTTTTTAGTTAGTAGTCTTCATTTTATTGTTTGATAAGCTTTTTGGGTGTGGCTATGCTTTGGTTGGCACTGTTGGTAAGGGTGCTTATGTATAGTCCGCTAGGTAGCTGGGCAATACTGATGGTAGTGCTTTGCTGGTGCAGCTCTTGGCTTAGTACGGTTTGGCCTAGGGTGTTGGCAATTTTTAGGCTAGCACCTTCGGTGGCCTTGGCCAGGCTTATGTGTATAGTGCCTGTGCTAGGGTTTGGGTAAATGCTGTAATCGTTGGCCATAGTTATAGGCTCGGCAATAAAGGATGGCAGCAAATCGTCTATCTGGAAAATAGTGGTAGTGCCCGATACTTCGTGTGCGGCTATAAGCAAGTTTTTGCCCGTGTGGCTATTTTTGGCGGGCACAAAGCTAAGGCCTTCTACGCCTGCGTCTGTGCTAGTACCGTCTGCTTTGAAAGGGCTGATAAAGGTTTCGAAAACAGGCGCTGTGGGTGTGGTCACGTCGTACACCATAATACCACCTTGCCTTTCTAGGCCTATGAAAGCATAGTACTTGCTACCTATCTTGCCCACTGTGGCGGCTTCGGGCTCGGGGCCTTTATCGTCGCTACGGTCATCTTTTTTCGATGCTAAGCCTTCTGTACAATTGTAGAATGTAGGGTGATTGGTTTAGAAATATTTTTCGAAATCGTTTTTGCTGTCCCATACTATATTACCAGCTGCGTCCCAGATAGAGAAAGAGCGTGCACCAAAAGAATAAAGCTCGTCTATATCACCATCGCCATCGGTATCGCCAATCACATCTTGGGTAAGCACTTTTAGGCGGCCCAGCACGGTGTCTTGTTTTAGTGTAGTAGCTGTGGGAAAGGCGGTAGGGTCTAGGCTTAGGCTTTTGATGCGTGCCTCGTTTAGGTAGCCGCTATAGTCGCGCCCGTCACCTTCGTTGGCCGATATGATGTAGGTATTACCAGCTACCGTAAAAGCAGCAATAGCATCGGGCATATATACGCCCTTTACAGGATAGTTTTGGATGTTTATTTTACCGTCTCTGTCAGAGGCATCTATACCATTACCGGCAAGGTTATAGTCTTTAAAGCCTAAGCCTTTATAGCTCTTTATAGTGTCGGCAGTAAGATCTACCATTACAAAAAGGTTGGCCTCTTGGCAGCCTACCACGGCTAGTGTAGATGCTTCGTTGACAGCTATGTACTCTGGCTCTATATCATTGGCCCAAGCAGTAGCCGGCTTGCGCAAAGTACCGGCAATGCTTGCAGGAGCAGCATCGAAGCTCAATATCTTAACATTGGCTTGGGTCAAAGCAGCAATACCACCGCTGATGTCTATGATGTTAATGGTGCCCTTTGGGTCTATAGTGTATGCGCCATTGGGCTCGCCTTCGCCGGCTACCAATACCTTTTTACCGTCGGGGGTCATTGTTATCATATCGGGCAATGCGCCTACTGTTACCTGCTTGGCATACACACCAGCAGTGGTAAAGAACACTACCTTGCCAGAGTCTTGGATTACCGTAGCCTCTATGGCTGCGGCTATATAACCGTTCTTAAGTGCCACTACAGAGTTTACACCACTACCATAAGGGCTAATATCGATACCGCCAATACGCATAG
>JADLEN010000108.1 GCA_020846105.1 Chitinophagaceae bacterium
ACCTGTGGGCGACCCGTTTTTTCATATTTTGGGCTTTCCCTACCTCTGGGCTGCTTCGCTTGCTCAGATTTTGAAGCTTAGCGCTGCGGTGGCGCGTGTATATGTGCGAGTAGCTGCATTTTTACCTAATCTTATAAATGACAAACGCTGTAATTTGTAGGTTAAAAGTAGTAAAAATTATATCTCATGCAAGCTTTTGGGCAGAAATATTTTTATCATTTGCCTTTGTTAATGGTTTTTGATTATTTCGCCCTTGATTGGTTTTGAGGTGCAAGCCTCGCTACTGGGCGTAGCGTGTAGTAAAGCCTTGCAGCATAGCCCTCTACGTCGTGGCTAAAAGGCGGTCTCCTGACTGCCACACAAAAAACAATAACCACAACAAAACCACGTCGCGTCATTGCGAGGCACGAAGCAATCTATTGGCGCTACAGATTCTTACGGAATGACAGCGTGTGGTGGTGGTGTGGTTGGGTACAACCACCCCGTCCTGCGGACACCCCTCCAATGGAGGGGAATTTCGCATGTGGATGGTTGTGGGTGGTTGTGGATGATTATTTAGAGTGCTTGACCTTCGGTCGCAAGCTTCGTCAAAAGCTTTGCTTTCTTCTTGCTTCAATGACGAGCATGTGGTTGGTTGTAATGTGGTTGTGGTTTTTTCTAAAGCTCCACCACAAAGGACACTAAGTTTTGCACAAAGGGCACGGAGCTTGGGTGTGGTGTCGTGGTGGTGGGGTTGTTTCTTTGTCAATTTTTTGCTTCGCCAAAAAATTAACCAAAAAAAGGCGACAGGAAAACAAACGCTCCGCAGTTTTCCTGATGCTCTGCTGCGAGCGATGGCAGTTAGCGTGTTGTTTGTTTTCTTTGGTAAACCCACCCCTAGCCCCTCCTAGGAGGGGAATGTGGCATGTGGTGTGGTTGTGGTGTTTTTTGGCACATGCGATAAGGAAAGCTTAATAGTAAGATAAAAGCCTAACCTGCGCCAGACAGTAGCGGATATCCTTTTGCCTTTTTTTCTAAGGCAAAAGATAGGAGTGGATGGCTGGAGACCCAAAGCCTCACGAAGGAGATGAAAGCTTAATCGCCCAAGGGTATGGGGCAAAAAAAAGAGCCTAATGCGGGTGCATTGGGCTCTTTGGGTATGGGGGGTGGCTTAGAATACTTTTTTGAAGTAGTCCCAAGTGGCTTTGAGGCCTTCTTGGCGGCCTACTTTTGGCTCCCAGCCGAGTATTGTTTGTGCTTTGGTGATGTTGGGCTTGCGCTGTTTGGGGTCGTCTTGGGGTAGTGGTTCGTACACTATTTTCACGGCGGCACCGGTGAGTTTGAGCACTTCTTCGGCAAAGTCTTTGAGGCTTATCTCTTCGGGGTTGCCAATGTTTACGGGTAGGTGATAGTCTGAGTGTAGTAGGCGGTAGATACCGTCTACAAGGTCTGTAACGTAGCAGAAGGAGCGGGTTTGGGAGCCGTCTCCGTATACGGTGATGTCTTTGCCTTGTAGGGCTTGGTTCATGAATGTGGGTAGTGCGCGGCCATCGTCTAGGCGCATGCGTGGGCCGTAGGTGTTGAAGATGCGGATGATGCGTGTGTCTAAACCGTGAAAGTTGTGGTAGGCCATGGTGATGCTTTCCATGAAGCGCTTGGCCTCGTCGTATACGCCGCGTGGGCCTATGGGGTTTACGTTGCCCCAATATTCTTCTACTTGTGGGTGTATGAGTGGGTCGCCGTAGACTTCGGAGGTGGATGCTACGAGTATGCGTGCGCCTTTGGCTTTGGCTAGGCCTAGTAGGTTGTGGGTGCCTAGTGCGCCTACTTTGAGTGTTTGGATGGGCATCTTGAGGTAGTCTATAGGGCTAGCTGGCGATGCGAAATGTAGGATATAGTCTATATGGCCGGGGACGTGTACGAATTTGGTAACGTCGTGGTGGTAGAAGGTAAAATCTGGGTGTGGGAATAGGTGCTCGATGTTGCGGATGTTGCCGGTAAGGAGGTTGTCCATGGCTACGACTTGGTATCCTTCGGCAATGGCGCGGTCGCAGAGGTGCGAGCCAAGGAAGCCTGCCGCGCCTGTTACTAGTATTCTTTTTTTAGACATTTTTTTTATAAATAAGGTACTGTGAGAAAATATGGGTGTTGTGTGTTGTTAGTTGATTTTGCTGCGGCCCATGCTTTGGTATTGAAAGCCTAGTTCTTGCATTTTTTCGAGGCTGTAAACGTTGCGCCCGTCGAAGATGATGGGTGCTGAAAGACTGGCTTTGATTTTTTGGAAGTCGGGGTTGCGGAATTCGCTCCACTCGGTAACGATAACGAGTGCGTCGGCAGCTTGGATGGCTTCGTATTGGTTGGCTACGAAGTTTACCTTGTCTCCGTATATGGCTTTGACGTTGGGCATGGCTTCTGGGTCGAAGGCGTTGACGATGGCACCGTGCTGTAGCAGCGTGTCTATAAGGTAAAGGGCTGGTGCTTCGCGGATGTCGTCGGTTTCGGGCTTGAAGGCAAGGCCCCAAATGGCAAAGGTTTTGCCTTTGATATCGCCTCCGTAATGCTTGAGTAT
Source organism: Chitinophagaceae bacterium (assembly GCA_020846105.1). GTDB lineage: Bacteria > Bacteroidota > Bacteroidia > Chitinophagales > Chitinophagaceae > Rurimicrobium. The sequence continues at coordinate 2,549 of JADLEN010000108.1, forward strand.
TTTGTTGCCAAGGATTAGTTTCTGACGGTCGTTTACCTCCATTACGCTTTTCACGATTTGAAAATCGTAATCGTACTCGTTGGCGGTGCGTGCAAGTGCTTGCACGTCTTTGGGGAAACAGCTGCCGCCATAGCCTACACCGGGGAAAAGGAAGCGCTTGCCTATGCGGCCGTCGCTACCCATGCCCATACGTACCCAATCTACATTGGCGCCTGCAAGCTCGCAGAGGTTGGCCATCTCGTTCATAAAGGAGATGCGCATGGCTAGGTAAGAGTTGGCAGCGTATTTGGTCATTTCGGAGCTGCGCTCGTCCATGTAATATATGGGGTTGCCTTGGCGCACGAATGGTTGGTAAAGCTCGTCCATAAGTTTGCGGGCCTTGTCGCTAGTAGTGCCTATAACTACGCGGTCGGGTTTCAGAAAGTCTTCGACGGCAACGCCTTCGCGCAGAAACTCGGGGTTGCTCACCACGTCGAAAAGAGCCGGGTCGAGGTTTTCGAGCATTACGGCAGTTGTTTTTTCGGCAGTGCCTACGGGTACTGTGCTTTTGTTGACAATGACTTTGTAGGAAGTAATGATTTTGCTGAGGTCATTGGCCACGCCCAAAACGTATTGTAGGTCGGCAGCACCGTCTTTGCCAGGAGGGGTAGGTAGTGCTAGGAAAATGATTTGTGCGTCTTTGATACCGTCGGCAAGGGAGGTGGTAAAGGTGATGCGTTGTTCTTTGATGTTGCGCTCTAGCAGTACATCGAGGCCTGGCTCGTAGATGGGGGTTTCGCCACGGCGCAGTTGGTTTATTTTTTCTTCGTTGATGTCTATACAGACAACATTATTACCGGTTTCGGCAAAGCAAGTGCCACTAACGAGGCCAACGTAACCAGTACCTATTATTGCTATGTTCATATTGTATAAAAGCTAAAAAATGTGTTGCAAAAGTAGGGATTTCGAGGATTAAAAGACCATAGGATTTTGGGGAATGCAAGTAGTGTATGAAAAAAAACAGTAAAAGTTAAAGTGAGCTGTGTTTTTGTTTTAAAAACATAGAAAAGCACTATTTTCACGGCTTAATTGATTTTTCTTATACATAATGAAGTTTTTCAGTTCCATCTTATTTCTTTGTTTTTCACTGTTTTTTGTGGCTAAATGCTACAATTGGGCAGGTGTAGGAGCAAAGGTGTCTAAGCAAGTGACATTGCCGATGGAAGGCGAGGATGGCAATAATTCTTCTGACGGAACTGGAAGTAAAGGAGATGAAGATCAATCGAATATAGCTAACGAAGAATATTTCAGTTTTAATTTAGGGGCTCATTTTACTTATGAGCATATAAAAGGATTGGACTTAGGTTCTTTTTTTGATAACACAACTATTAGATTAGACAACATATTGTTGGCTATTTTTGCCCCCCCTCCTAACGCATAGGCAGTTTCATTTGTTTTTAAAAGGGCCGAAGCTTACCGTGCCCTATTTTAGTATTAATAGATAAATTGTATTCATGCAGTATAATAAAAGTTATTTTTCTACCCTTAAGGCGGATTTGCCGGCGGGTATAGTAGTGTTTCTAGTGGCCTTGCCCTTATGCTTGGGTATAGCACTAGCCTCAGGTGCACCATTTTTTAGTGGCATCATATCTGGGATAATAGGCGGTATAGTGATAGGAATGTTAAGCGGTTCTAAGCTTAGCGTGAGCGGTCCTGCAGCAGGACTGGCGGCATTGGTATTGGCTGCGATACACACGATAGGTGATTTTCGTTTGTTTCTTTGTGCCGTATTGGTGGCGGGGATCATACAAATGCTAATGAGCCTTGCAAAGCTTGGCGGTATTGCTAATTATTTTCCTAGTAGTGTAATAAAAGGAATGCTTACGAGTATAGGTATATTGATAATAGCGAAACAAATACCACATGCGGTGGGGTATGACCTAGAAGAAAAGGGTATGCTTTCGGAGTTGTTTTTGCTGACAGAAGATTGGCACGACTTATTCTTGCCCTTTCATCATATAGATACAGGGGTAACAGCAATATGTTTAATTTCAATTGCAATAATGTTGTTGTGGGAGCGCCCGTTTATTAAAAAAAGAGTAAAATCGCTACCTGGAGCCTTGGTAGCAGTAATTGTAGCAGTGGTAATTGCAGAGGTTTTAGCGCTGAATGGCAGTAAACACCTTATCGAAGCCAACCACCTAGTGACGATACCCGCAGCAGATTCATTCTCTTCGTTTTTAGGCTTTTTTACTACCCCAGACTTTAATGGTTTTCTTGACTCTAAGGTGTTGATTACGGGTGTAATGATAGCGATAATAGCCTCTTTAGAAACACTATTGAGTATTGAAGCAGTAGATAATATTGACCCTGAAAGAAATGTAACCAATACGAATCGCGAGCTAATGGCCCAAGGGATAGGCAATACCATATCGGGGCTTATTGGCGGCCTGCCTATAACTAGTGTTATAGTACGTAGTAGTGCTAATATTCATTCTGGAGCAAAGTCTAAGGCATCTGCTATATTTCACGGGTTATTATTGTTATTGTCTGTAATAGCCATACCAAGCTTGCTAAATAAGATACCATTATCTGCATTAGCTGCAATATTATTGATCACAGGGTATAAGCTATGCAATGTGAACGTGTTTAAAGGAGTGATTAAAAGTGGTAAATACCAGATAATTCCGTTTTTTACTACCGTAGCAACAATTTTAAGTATCGACTTGTTTGGACTTATACCAAGCCTAAAAGGTGAGGGCTTGTTGATAGGTGTAATTGTTGGTTTGATAGTAGCAGCAGCAGCAATACTGCAAGGCAATCTCAAAAATTCTTACTATTTTCATAAAAAGGACCATCAAGATGGTGAGGTTATTACGATCCGCTTATCTGAAGAAGTCTCTTTTCTTAATAAAGCAAGTATTCGATTAACATTGGACAAATTGCCTGAAAATTCAACAGTATTAATAGATGCAGGTAATACAAAGTATATAGAATATGACATTCTAGAGCTCATAAAAGAGTTTAGGGACATAAAGGCACCTTTGAAAAATATAACATTAACTACTGTGAACTTTAAGGAAGTTTATCAGATTGAAAACAACCATTCCGTGTCATCAAATCATTAATCAGATAAAAACATTAAGCATGAAAGATTATTTAAAACTTATAGAAAATAATAAAAAGTGGGCTAAGGAAGCCGTAAAAGTGGACCCCGAGTATTTCAGCAGATTGGAGCATATACAAAACCCTGAATATTTATGGATAGGCTGTAGTGATAGCAGGGTGCCCGCAGATAAAATAACGGGCACTAATCCGGGTGAAATATTTGTTCACCGAAATATTGCCAATATGGTAGTGCATACCGATATTAATTTACTGTCGGTATTGGAATACGCAGTTGTACACCTTAAAGTGAAGCATATAATTGTATGCGGGCACTATGGTTGTGGTGGTGTAAAAGCAGCAATGACCAATCATAATTTTGGTATCATCAACAAGTGGGTGCGCAATATCAAAGATGTGTATCGGCTGCATTTTCAAGAATTCGAAGGCCTGACAGATGAGAAAGCCCGCACCAACAAACTTATAGAGCTGAATGTAATAGAGCAAGTAAATAACCTTGCCAAAACAAGTATCGTACAGAAAGCTTGGAAAGCCGAACAGCGCCCTTATTTGCATGGTTGGGTTTACGACCTACATGATGGCGTTATTAACCCTATATTTGAAATGGGACATGAGGACCACCTTGACCCTTTGTATGTCTTCGATGATTTATAGCAAAAGGGATTTAGTATATCTTATAAATAGTTGCCTCTAAACTAAGGGGTAGTAAGTAACAAAAAAAGCCACAATAAATTTTATTGTGGCTTTTTATATGAGGTATTGTGGTCGGAAATGCTGGATAAAGGACTAGCCATTCAATGCAGCGGCACCACTCACTATCTCTGTAAGTTCAGTGGTAATAGCTGCCTGACGTGCTCTGTTGTAACTAATTTTGAGGCTTTTCAAAAGTTCATTAGCATTTTCACTAGCCTTGTCCATAGCAGTCATTCTTGCTCCGTGCTCCGATGCATTTGCGTCAAGCATAGCCTTGAAAACTTGTGTATTTAGTATTTTAGGCATCAACTCTTCAACCAAAATTTCTTTCGAAGGCTCAAAGATAAAGTCGGCGTTGTTGTCGCCCTCAGCCTTTACTATTTTAGGAATGGGTAAGTATTGCTCACAAACAAAGTTTTGTACAGCAGCGTTTTTAAACTGGCTATAAACTAGGTCTATTTTATCAAATTTTTTGTCGAGAAATGCTTGCTGCGCATATACGGCAGCCTCTCTTACATTGTCGAAAGTAAGGCTTTGAAAAATGGTCCAATAGTTATCAATTACGGTAAATCCATTTTTCGTAAAGAAGTCAAAACCTTTTTTACCAAGTGGGAGTATTGTAACCTCTGCGTTTGGGTAATTTTCTTCAATTGTTGCACGGGTAAGCTTAATGACGTTAGAGTTGTATGCGCCACACAAGCCTCTGTCGCTAGTGATGGGTATCAACAATACACGTTCAATATTGCGTTCTGCAGCCAAAGGAAGATCCATTTCTGAAGACGTACTGCTTACTATATTGCTTAGCATTGCCTGCAATTTTTGAGCATAAGGAGCCATCTGAGTAATGGCATCTTGCGCTCTACGCAATTTTGCAGCACTTACCATTTTCATGGCTTTAGTAATCTGTTGGGTAGAAGTAACGGATTTGATACGGTTGCGAACCTCTTTAAGTTGTCCCGACATATAGTAAGATTGTGATGTGTGTTTTGAATCGTGTGCAAAGGTATGAATTTTGCAATTAAAAAAGCTTAAAATTTAGTTGTAAAATCAGCTCTTTTTTCCAAAAATGATTATATAAAATAGACGCAATGGTTTTATTATTACCATTGCGTCTAGTGAAATAGGTGAAGGAATATTATCTTATTTCCTCATTGTCGTTTTTGCCTCAATACTCAGTGTGGCGTGCGGTACAGCCCTAAGTCTTGCCTTGTCTATCAGCTTGCCTGTAACGCGACATATACCATAGGTCTTGTTTTCAATGCGTACCAATGCTTTTTCAAGATTAGTG
>JADLEN010000109.1 GCA_020846105.1 Chitinophagaceae bacterium
ATAAGATTGTGCATACCTTTCTTCGTTCAAGAAATTTTCTTGGATGAGCAGAATCATTAAATTGTCTACCTCATTTTTATTTGCACCATTTTCATAAAGTTTGTTGCGTACCTCTTTCTGAGAACGCTCTTGGTATGCGCAATAGTGTTGTATCATTGATTGCAAATCCATGGTTTGTCTTAAAAATAGAATGATTTAGAATGAAGCCAATAATACTAAGGATTCGGAATATTAAGTGACTATTAAATTTTTTCGGTTAAAAAGCATGATTTCAATACCTTCGCGCTTCAAATTTAAAACCTAGTCTTAATAAAAATAAAGACTTTATTAGTAAATAAATCACAAATTAAATATGGCAACTGTAACGAGAGAAAACATTGCAAATCTGCACGATAGAATAACTGTAAATGTTACCAAAGAAGACTTTATGCCTTCTTTCGAAAAATCATTAAAGCACTATGCTAAAACAGCCGCCGTTCCTGGTTTTCGTAAAGGAATGGTGCCAGCTGGTATGGTAAAAAAAATGTACGGGCAAAATGTTTATAATGAAGAAGTGATACGTACTGCTGGTAAACAATTAGAAAATTATTTGCAAAGCGAAAAGCTAGCCATTTTTGGTAAGCCTATGCTAGCTGCCGATACCATACCTCAAGTTATTGATATTGATGCTCCCGCAGATGTTACTTTTCATTTTGATATCGGCATCAAGCCAAGCTTTACAGTACCAGCAATAGATAACAAAGTAGCACTTGCCAAATATAAAATAGAGGTGAGTGACAAAATGCTTGACGATGAATTAAACCGCATTGCGCACAGATACGGCAAGCCTGAAGACAAGGAACTAGTAGAATCGAAAGATGATGTAGTGTACGTAAGCTACGAAATGGCCGAAGTAGCCAATGCTGAAAAGCTTGAAGATACTGCTCTTTTGGAGCGCTATCCAGCACAGCTCCAAACATTGCTCACTGGCAAAAAAGCAGGGGATAATTTTGTTATTCGCCCATCAGAAATATGTACTGCCGAGGAGCTGCCAATATTTTTGAAAAATACGGTGAAAAACGAATTGGCTGCAGATACCCAATTTAAAGTGTCGCTTACAAACGTGGCAAAAATCATTCCTGCCAACATTGACGAAACCCTTTTTGCACAAGTATTTCCGAGTGCCGAGGTAAAGGATGAAGCTACATTTAGAGCAATGATAAGTGTAGAGCTCGAACGTGAATATGAGCGCATAGCAGTTGATCGCCTGAACAATGAGATATATGAATCATTGGTGCATACTACACCAATTGAATTGCCGGTTCCGTTCCTTAAGCGTTGGCTCAAAGACGGTCAAGACAAGCCCTTTACTGCGGCTGAAGTAGAAGAAGGATTTTCTGGTTATGAGCACCAATTGCGTTGGCAGCTAATCACCGAAAAACTTATAGTTGACAATAAAATAACTGTTTCATTAGAAGAAGTAAACGAGAATATTAAGGCTCGCGTATTGGCTTATTTTGGTATGCAGGCAGGCGAAGAAGCACCTTGGATGGATAGCTACATGCAAAAAATTGCCAAAGATGAGAAGACTTTAAATGAAACTTATCAGACGATAATGAATGATCGATTGTTTCGGTTTTTACACAGCCAATTAAGTATAAGCGAAACAAGTATTTCTGAAGAAGAATTTGCAAAATTGCCAAACCCACACGCGGTATATCATCACGCCCACTAGTAGGTTTTTTCATATTTTTATGGCATAAGCAAGAAGGGCAATTCAATATTTGAATTGCCCTTCTTGCTTATGCCATTATTCGTAGTTTTTGAAAATTTGTTCCATTGCCAACGCTTTTACGCAGGTTTCCTCCCATTCTTGCTCTGGAATACTATCTGCTGTAATTGCCCCTCCTGTTTGATAATTTAAGTATTTGGTTTTTTGGTTGTAAAACAGGCTCCTGATTACGACATTGAAGTCGAAGTCGCCATCAGGACTTATATAGCCCACAGCACCCGAAAAAAGACCTCTACGAGCTTGCTCGTACTGCTCTATCAATTGCATTACAATATATTTGGGAGCACCAGTCATACTGCCCATCGGGAAAGACATTCTAAGTGCATCAAATAAATCTTTGTCGGCCGCTAGCTCGCCGGTAATAGAAGAAATAAGCTGATGCACTTGCGGAAAGCTGTATAGCCCAAAAAGCTCTGTTACCTTTACGCTATCTACCTTGCAAAATCGTGCCAAATCATTGCGCATAAGGTCCACAATCATCACGTTTTCGGCGCGGTCTTTAATACTGTGGCTCAAAGATGTTTTTTGCATTTCATCTTCAAGTGGTATTGCAAGTTTTGGTGCAGTACCTTTTATCGGTTGCGCCAAAATTGTATTTCCAGACTTATACAAATAACGTTCTGGAGAAGCGCACATTAAATATTGGTCGTTTAGCTTGTAAAAAGCAGCAAATGGGTTTGGAGATCGCTTATTGAGTGCTGTAAACGTTGCTAAAGGATTGATAGTAGCATCGTGCTTAAAAGCTTCGTTACAAAAATTTATTTCATAGCAATCGCCATCTTTGATGTGTTGTTGCAACTTTTTGATGATACCTAAATACTCCTCCTTATTTATCTGTTTTTGAAAACGAATATCATCAGCACTGCTTACTTTTTCTTCAATGATTTGCGCATCAATTTCTTGCCAAATAGCAAATGGACTTTGGGTTGATAAGGTTTCAATAATCAGCTGTGCACTACCACGTAGAATATAGCAAACAGTTTGTGGGCAAAAAAAATGAATTTCCGGGAACGCTAAATGTTGAGAATGGGCAGATGATAAATGCGCTAAATTGTTTTTGAAGTCATAATTTATATGGCCGAAAAGCCAATCATTTTGGCTACAATACATTGTTTTTAAATCGCTCAAAGTCGCTTTGTCGCCTGCGATTTGGCTATGTGCATCTACAGCCAATAAACACTCGTATCGGCCAGCAGTATGTGTATAGTTGTTGCTATCAAAAAAAAGAAGAATGTTGCGTTGGTAGGCCCATTGCAACATTCTTCTTTTTATAGTGTTTATATCCTTTATTGGGATGGAGATTTTTAATCTTGTGTTTGTCAAAACTTGGCAATTTAAAAATCATCATCATCATCATCAAAGCCGTCTTCAGAAAAGAAGCCTAAGTCTTTGAAGTCATCATCAAAATCGTCTCCACCACCTTTGCTCGGTTTTTTGGATGGGCTGCTCGATTTAGTTTTTGATTTAGGCAAGTCAAATTCCTCGAATTCTTTGTCAATGTCAAACTCATCCTCATTGCCAAAATCATCACCATCGATGTCTTCGTCGTCCATGTCATCATCGTCGTCATCATCGTCATCAGATTTCTTTTTAGATTTAGGTGCAGCCTTTTTTGTCGCAGCTTTTTTGGGCTTCGTTTCTAGCTCTTCTTCATCAAAGTCGTCATCATCATCATCTGACTTTTTCTTATTTACTACTTTTTTAGTAGTTGCTTTTTCTTTTGTTTCGACTACCTTTTTTGTAGCCGCTTTTTTTGCTGGATTCGATTTCATAGCGCTTAATCTTGATGCCGTAAAATTTTAAAAGTTTCTCGTAATTGCCAAATTTTTTTTTCGATTTTTTTCTTTATTGCGGTTTCACTAACAATTGATCTCTGCCTGTACCGTTGGATATAAATGCAATTTTGGTGCCCAAATATTGCTCTATAAAATTACAGTACTCAGTGAAAGTATTTGGTAGCTCATCGTAGCTTGTACACTCACTTATAGGTTTTGTCCATCCCTCAAAAGATTGGTACACTGGTTCTAGATTAGCAGTAGTAATATCGAACGGGAAGTCTTGCGTTTCCGAACCATCTATTTTATAGGCTACTCCTGCTTGTAATTTTTCGAAACCGTCCAACACATCGGCTTTGGTCAAAATTATTTTGGTGACACCGCTAAGCATTACCGTATACCGCAACGCTACTAGGTCTATCCA
>JADLEN010000110.1 GCA_020846105.1 Chitinophagaceae bacterium
CCCTTTATTGATGCTGCAACTATGGAAATACACCATAGCAAACATCACAACGCCTATGTAACCAACCTTAATAATGCCCTCGGCGAAAACGAAGCTGCTAATGAGCCTATCGAAAAACTAATGGCAAGTATTAGCAAATACCCTGCAGCGGTGCGCAACAATGGTGGTGGCCATTATAACCATAGCTTATTCTGGAGCATCTTGTGCCCTGCAAGCCAAAGCGGCGCACCATCTGAGCAACTAGCGGCAGCTATCAACAGCACATTTGGCTCATTGGATGCATTGAAGGAAAAAATAAGTACAGCAGGAGCTACGCGTTTTGGCAGTGGTTGGGCTTGGCTTTGTGTAGATGCTAGCAAAAACCTTTGCGTATGTTCATCGCCAAACCAAGACAACCCATTGATGGATATTGCGGAATGCCCTGGCACGCCAATATTAGGAATTGATGTATGGGAACATGCATACTATCTAAAGTATCAAAACAAACGCCCCGACTACCTTTCGGCAATATGGAGTGTTATAAATTGGGCAGAAGTAAGCAAAAACTACGCCGCTGCTTTATAAGCAATTACCTGGTATTAAGTATAAAAAATAGCCCTCACAAAATTAATTGTGAGGGCTATTTTTTATACTTAATTAGGTGGGTTAGTAAATAGTGATGTACCCAGTTTCTAATTTCACTTTGTCTTTATACAAATCAAACTTGTACATACCCACCTTTTGAAAATTACGTTTGTCAAGCACCACATTTGCTTCCATTATTTTAGGAATTTCTAGTATTTTGACATTCTTAGCGTCATAAAAATCGAGGTTGTATGTATGCTTTGTTGCATCATCTATTTCGATATTGACATGACCTGTAAACGGATTTGTGAATACATAATTAGACTTAATGTAAGAGTACGCGTTTACTTGTTCAATATCAGGCAGTTCAATAGTTAAACTAAGCCCTGAAGCCACTTTTGAGGTATCTTTTGTTTTGACGGTAGAGGTAACGATGACTGACTTTTTATTTGTTTTGCCAGTGGCAGTGTCTGTGATTTGTACCGTTTTGGTTTGGAATTTAGCAGCTAAGTCTTGCAATGAATCATTGGGTGGCAACACCCGCCCTTTGGCCACCTGGCTACTATCTACGATCACCTTTATTCGGTTGCTTGTCCAAGTAAGGTCCGAACCGAAAACCAATTTTATGCGATACCAATTGGGGCCGGGTTTGGGGTGGCCGTCTAAATAAAATTGCACACCTTTGGCGGTATTGCGCACATATCCAATGGTCACATAATTGACATTGCTATCACTAGAACGCTGCACAATAATTGTTTTCACCCCATCGTATTGGCAAGCCCAAGTAAGAATATTTATACCATTTTGCGATACGTTTGCCAAATCGGGCAGTGTGGGCTGGGCCATTGCATTAGTGCTGAAAACCAGCAAAAATGAAAAGGATAAGAAAACAAACTTGTAATACTTGTAAAAAAACATCTGCCAAACGTACGGCAAAAAAATAAGGCTACAAATTAATGACATGTCAAAATTGGCATTCTGAGCGTATTTTTTTAAAAGGATATGTGAAAAGCATTTTTGATTCCAATAACAAACCCCTATCTTTAGCCATTACATTCATAAAAATGAAATAATATCACAATGAGTTTATTTGTAAAAAAATCACTAGACAGGTTAATGGCTGATGCCGAAGACAGCGAAAAAGGCTTCAAAAAAACCCTAACTGCTGGCTCACTTGTAGCGATGGGTATTGGCGCTATTATTGGCGCTGGGTTATTTGTACAAACAGCATCGGCAGCCGCAAATAGTGCAGGCCCAGCAGTAACTATTGCTTTTGTATTGGCTGCTATAGGTTGCGGATTGGCTGGGCTTTGTTATGCCGAGCTATCGTCATCCATCCCAATATCGGGCAGTGCATATACCTATACCTATGCTACTATGGGTGAGCTTATGGCATGGATAATAGGATGGGATTTGGTGCTTGAATATGCCGTAGGTGCTGCTACTGTGGGCATTGCGTGGAGCGAATATTTGAACAACTTACTGGTGCAAGTATTCCATGTAAGCCCCATTCCGTATGCTTGGTGCCATTCCCCCTTTGAGCATTCTTTGCCCGACGCTGCTGGCTTGGTACATAGTGGTATAATGAATGTGCCTGCACTAGGCATTGTAGCCTTGCTTACAATGTTGCTGATACGTGGCACACAAGAGTCGGCATTTGTCAATGGCATTATCGTTATCACAAAGGTTACCATTGTTATTCTCATTATTGTTTTGGGCTGGGGTTTTATAGACCCAATAAATCATGAACATTATATACCTGCCGCTACTGTAATTACCGACCACGAAGGCAACACGCATAATTTTGGAGGTATAATGGGCATACTTGCCGCTGCAGGAACAGTGTTTTTTGCATTTATAGGATTTGATGCTGTGAGTACAGCAGCACAAGAAACCAAAAACCCAAAAAGGGCAATGCCTATAGGTATCCTTGGCTCATTAGCCATTTGCACTGTTTTGTATATTTTGTTTGGCCACGTACTTACAGGTATAGCGCCGCTAGACTTTTTCAGAGGAGAAGGCAAAGAAGCCTCAGTAGTAATGGCAATAACCAATTTTATGCCAGGCTACGAATGGCTAGGCAAAATGGTAACTATAGCCATTCTTGCAGGTTTTTCTTCAGTAATACTAGTAATGCTGATGGGCCAAAGCCGTGTGTTTTATAGCATGAGTA
>JADLEN010000111.1 GCA_020846105.1 Chitinophagaceae bacterium
GTAGCTCATCTAGTTGTTTTGCAAAGTCTTTATACTTATCCAAGAGGCTTTGAATTACTGCATCGCCTGTTACGTGGTTCAGTTTAGATATCACCTTGTCCGACAAGCTCGGAATCCGTAATTCGCCAGCATCGTTGAGCTCGCAATGTTCTTTACCGTCAAAAATTTTAGAAGTCCACCATTGTTGCAATAGCTCTGCTGTTGGGTTGGCCTGTTGTTCGTTCTGTGTGTCCATAAAGCGTTATAAATAGAAAACAATGTGTTGAAGGTAGGGATATTTTTTAAAAAAAAGCAAAGCATACTTTGTAGGCTTATGGGAATAAAAATAGCCCTCAAAAAATTGAGGGCTAAGTTACTTATGATTGGTAGTTTTTATCTCTTAGAACCAAATACTCTGGTGATAATATCACTGCCGGTCCCTATAGGGTCCAATCTTATTTTCTTTTCTTCGGCGCCGATAGTGGTAAACAAGCCACTCATTGCACGCTCGGTAATGTAGCCAGTAAGGTCTGTGTTTACTTTAGACTTAATGATGGGTAGGCCATTGTACACGCTGAATACTTGTGCCCACATTTGCTCTACATTATACTTGCTCATAGAGCTTGCTATTACTGGGCGAAATGCTGCTGTTATTTGCGGTGTGGTTTTGGCACGTAGTAGGTTTGTGGCTGCGTTGTCTCCACCGTTGAGGATAGACAAACCGTCTTGGATGGTAAATGATGTTATAGAATTGACTAAAATAGGCAATGCTTGGCTAGATGCATCTTCTGCGGCGCGGTTCATAGACAATATTGCTTCATCTACCACGCGGCCCATACCAAATTGTCGCATCTTGGCTTCAATGTTTTTTACCTCTGGGGGCATTAATATCTTTATCAGTTGGTTGCCAAAGAAGCCGTTGGTAGCCGATAGGTTTTGGGTTGCTGTTTTGGCGCCAAGCTTCAAGGCTTCGCGCAAGCCACCACCTATTTCTTCATTGTTCATCAAGGTTACTGGGGTAGGCTCTTTGCGGTAGGTAGTTGTTGTTTGCGATGCCGATATAGCGCCATTCTCATTGGCTATTTTTTTAGCCTTGTTCAGCATATCGCTTATGCTTTGGGCTTCGCTACTGTTAATGGCTAGTGGTACTAAAAATAAAGAAAGAAGTATTTTTTTCATAAAGCTAGTTTTGTTTTTTACTGTCACAAATATAATGCCAAATCTTATTGCTAGGTAAGATTTATCCTGCATTATTATTATCATCGTCGCCACCGCCCTTCAAGTTGCCGTCGCGCTCCTTAATATCTTTTTTCTTTTCGTTGCTGCTACCGCCTTTGCCACGGCGGCCTCTAGCGCTTTCGGTACTGCCGCCAGTACTGGCTAGCTTACCTATTTTGTAGGTAAAGGTAAGGGTGCCTATCCTTGTTTCTCTATCTCTATAAATGCTTTGGTAGTATAGTGGTAGGTTGTAGTTGGTGGTGTATTTGCGGGTGTTCATTATGTCGGTTACGTTTAGGGTCACACTGGCTCTGCTGTTTTTCAGGAAGCTGCCTTTAAGTGCTAGGTCTATCCAATACACTTCTTGCAAGCGGCCCTGGGCTGCGGGCTTGGCACTCTCATAGTTGCCCATGAGCTGTACAGACAATTGCTTGCTCACTTTATAGTTGCTATTGAGCTTGGCAAACCAGCTAAAGCCCGAGTTGTTTACCGTAGGGTCTATATTGGTACCGTTGATGTTGTTCTGGAAAAAGTTGGTGCTTAGCGTAGCGTCCCATGCTTTGGTAAGCTGGCTTTTGCCTATGAGCTCTAGTCCGTAGGTCTGTCCAGAGTTTAGGTTTACGTCTTGGCTAAAACTTGTACCGTCGGCATAGGTCTTGGTAAAGTTTTGCATCAGGTTGTTGGTGTTTTGGAAATAGATGCTGGCCATTATATTGTTGCCCTTGGGCAGCTGTATATTATAGGCTAGCTCTACATTGTCTATAAACTCTGGCTTCAGGTTGGGGTTGCCGCTAGAGGTGTCTAGGGCATTGCTAATATTGAGGTAGGGCATTAGCTGTCTGAACCATGGCCTGTCTGTACGGCGCGAGTAGTTGAGGTACACTTGCTGGTCTTTGCCCGTCTCATAGGCTAGGTATGCTGTAGGAAAAAGGTTGAGGAACGAGTTGCTGTAAGCATCTGTACCCGTAAGGCCACCTACGCCGTTATAAGTCATCAGCTCGCCACGCAGGCCTGCTTGGTAGCTCCATTTATTCAGCTTATTGCCATAGTTGGCGTATGCTGCGTGGGTGTTTTGCGTGTAGTTATATTGGTTTTGTAGCAGCAAGTCTGGCACGGGGCTGCTGCCGGGTAGGGTAAGGGTGGCATTGTTCTTAGAGTCGAACCAAAAGTTCTGGCTTTTTACCCCTGTCTCTAACTTGCCCTCTTTTTTGCCCACCGGGCTACTGTAATCGGCCATTATATTGAAATTTTGTCTTTTGCTAAGGCTAGGCACCTCTTGCACCACTGGCCCGTATAGCAGCGCACCGCTAGCATCGTAGCTGTTGGTCTTTAGCACTTGGCTTATGTCTGTGCTGCTGTACGATAGCGAGCCATCTACCACTAGCTCTTGCTTGGGCTTGGCAAATTTGCGTTTCCAATTTACATTGGTAGAGCCGCTAAGAGGGCTACCTTTAAAGGTTTCGTCTCGGCGCTGGGCAGCGTAGCGCTCGTTGGTATTGGTGTTGGCCAGTAGGTTGTAGTCTTGGTAGCCTTTGTTGCCAAACTGCATTAGGTTTAGGTTTTGCGATAGCGATACCGTATTGTGGCTGTCTAGCTCATAGCCTACTGTAAAAGACGAGAAGGAACCGTCGAACTCGCGCAGGCCATCGGCGTAGGTGTGCGAGCCTGTGTCGTTGGCTATATTGCTACGCTGGGTAGTGGTATGCTGGTAATTGTTGCTGATACGGAAATTGCTGTTGAGTGCAAAATTCCACTTGTTGTTGCGCATGTTTAGGTTGATACCGCCATTATACTTGTCGCGCGTGCCGGCACCTAGCGTGGCCGAGCCATTGATGCCCGGGCTTCTGTTGGTCTTGGTGATGATGTTGATAACACCCGTCTTGCCCTGCGCATCGTACTTAGACGATGGGTTGGTGATGAGCTCTACACTTTCTATACTAGATGCGGGCATAGACTGTAAGGCAGTGGCCACATCGCCACCGAGCAGGGTAGCCGGGCGCCCATCTATAAGTATGTTCACATTGCCCTTGCCCCTTAGGCTCACATTGCCGCTTGCATCTACGGTTACAGAGGGTATGTTTTGCAGCACATCTGCCGCTGTGCCACCGGCGGCAGTTATGTTTTTTTCTACGTTGAATACTTTTTTGTCGATACTCATCTCCAACATACTCTTTTCGCCCACCACAGCCACCTCTTTTAGTGCTTGCTCGCTCTGGCTCATTTTGATAGTGGGCAGCATCATATCTGTGCTGGCGGCCACTACTAGTATGGTTTCTGATATCTGCTCGCGGTAGCCTAGCAGGTTCAGCTTTAGTATATAGCTGCCCGCTGCCACATCGGTTATGGTAAAAGTGCCATCTGTGTTGCTAGTGCTGCCACCTACAAACTTGCTGCCGGAGCCCACGGTGTATAGCGCCACAGTAGCATCGGCTAGGGGCTTGCCTGCCCGGTCTGTAAGCTTGCCGCTGATGTTTATAGCCATAGCGGCCGTGCTGATGCATAGTAGTAGGGCAATGATAGATATTAATTTGGTCATAGGGTATTTTTATTAGCGCCTGCAAAGGTGCAAGTATTAGCCCTTTCCGAAAGCCCAAACTTGGGCTGCAATAGTTAAACCTTTCGTAAAGCAAAGCTAGGTATGTGTGTTTTTTCTTTTGGGCGGTTAGGCTTTCTGCTACTTCGTGAGGCTTTGGGCCCCCAGCTAACTTCGTTAGTAACATTCGCAAAAGCAAAGTGGTTTGCTTTTACTCTGTTATGCTGCTATCTTTTGCCCTGAAGAAGGGCAAAAGGATATCCGCTGCTGTCTGGCGCAGGCTTGGGCTTTGGGAATAGCTATTGGGCTTTTTGCTAAGCGCGTGGTACAAAAAAAGGTCAGCAACAAGCACTATTTGTTGTGGGTGAGCTAGGCTGCCACAGCCTGTGCCGCTGCACTTACAAGGGCGAGAAAGACTGTGGCGAGGAGGGGTTGCCTAGATGCTTGTGATGGTCGTTTCAATGCTAATGATGGGTGCTTCAATGTTGATGATGACCACTTCAATGCTGCTGATGAGCACTTCAATGCTGCTGATGAGCACTTCAATGTTGATGATGACCACTTCAATGTTGATGATGACCACTTCAATGCTGATGGTGGGCGCTTCAATGTTAATTATGGGCGCTACAATGCTGATGGTGGGCGCTTCAATGCTGATGGTGGGCGCTTCAATGCTGATGGTGGGCGCTACAATGTTAAAGGTGGGCGCTACAAGGTTAAAGGTGGTCGTTTAGATGCTAGGCTTCGGCGCTTCTATGGCAGCAAGGGGTAGATTTTTGGGGTTTTGGGGTGTTTTGATGGCTGTTTTGCTTTTGGTAAACCCACCCCTAGCCTCACCGAGGAGGGGGCTTCGTCTCCGCTCAGCCTGACAGCATGTGGTTTTTTCTAAAGCCTTACCACAAAGGACACTAAGTTTTGCACAAAGGGCACGGAGCTTGGGTGTGGTGTGGTGGTGGTGGGTCATGTTGCTTTGTCAATTTTTTGCTTCGCCAAAAAATTAACCAAAAAAAGGCGACAGGAAAACAAATGCTCCGCAGTTTTCCTGATGCTCTGCTGCGAGCGATGGCAGTGAGCGTGTTGTTTGTTTTCTTTGGTAAACCCACCCCTAGCCTCTCCGAGGAGGGGAATGTGGCTCCGCTAAGCCTGACAGCATGTGGATGGCTTTTGCAGGCCTAAGTGGTGTAGTAGGGGTAGAATAGCGAAGTGCATAGCAATTTTTTGGGCAACAAATATTTTGATTATTTGCCTTTGGTAGGAGATTTTGATTATTTTTAAGGTCTAAAAACCCTCTATGCTATGAAAAAGCTATTCTTCGTCTTGCTTGTCTTAAGCACTTTTGTAGCAAAAGCCCAAACCGCCAAAGTGTATCGGGGGGGTACTTTATTAGGTACTTACACTAATTTGACTACAGCTTCTAATATTGCTTCTGTGTTAGGTGATAGTATTTTGTTGAGCGCTCATACCTTTAAGGAATATAATATACCCATGAAAGGTGGACAAATATGGCAAGGAACTATAACAGCAATTGATACCACAATTATAGATGCTGAAAATAAAGGTCAAATTGGAAGAGATTCCTCTTTAGCAAAGAAAAATAGAGCGCTAACAATTCGAGATATTATTTGTATAAATGGCTACGATACATCAATGGCTTCTGGTACAGGAGGAGGGGCTTTCTATACATTTAAAGATTCATTAGCTCTTAGGGGGCAAACAATTATACGCAATTGTTATGCAAAAAAAACGGCAGGAGGGGTTTATTTAGCTTATGCATTTGATAAAGTTAAAATCTCACACAATCACTCTGATTCTTTTGGAGGAGCTGCGGCTATAATTTTTGCATTTGATAGTGTGGAGATAAGTTATAATACTGCATTGTATGGTGGTGCTGTTGGGAATTCGATTGCTTTCGGGGGTGGTTCGTTAGGGAGTTATTCTAGTGGAGTTGTCATTTCTAATAATTCTGCTTTAATTTCAGGCGGAGCTGTTTATGGCAGGGCTGGAATTCATCAAGGTCAATTAATCTACAATCAGGCGCCAATCGGGCCTGGAGTATTTGCCTTTACAGATTTAAGCTCATATCCATCTTGCGTATTAGGTAACACCAAGGTGTATAATCCTGATAAGTTTGGTATGAGACAAGTGGAAGTATTCGTTGAAAAAAGCGGATTAGTATTAAACGGTGCTTGGTTTGGCAAAAGTGATACCATCGGATTGTTAAGAATCAAACCAAGTTCAAGTGCCACAATTTCTGGCAAATATGCCATTGCCAATTGGTCGGTGAATAGAGGTGTGCCACTTAGCAAAGCAGATACATTATTTCCGATAGGAGCGGCATTTACCTATA
>JADLEN010000112.1 GCA_020846105.1 Chitinophagaceae bacterium
ATAGCTCAAGCGCTTTGCCATCTTTGCCATATAGCCCAAAAGCCTCTAGACTTGCTATTTTTCGTTCTACTTCATTGATGGTAGGATTGCCAAATCGCCCATAAATATATCCGGGCTCTTTGCCCAAGAAAACATCTACACCTTGCTCTACACTATCAAAGGTGTAGGTGCTAGTGGCATATAGTGGTGTAAGGTGGGCACGATGCGCATTTGGTTGGTGGCCACCATGTATGCACACCGTTTCGATACCAAGATTATTATTCGATTTTTCCGACATTAGTGGGGGTGTTTTAAATAGATAATTTTTACTGCAATGGTTCTTGTGCCGCTACCTGAAATTCTCGTGTCACAGAGGTCATAGGTCCTGCTACAGCATTTCCGTCTTTGTCGGTAAGGCTTAGGCTAATACTCGATTTGCCAGTGCCTAAATGCTGGATAAACATGGCTTGCCAGCTATCCATACTTAGTTCTTTACTTTGACCATTATTTTCGTTTTTGATACTTGCTTTTACCTTAAGATCGTTGCCTAGGGTGCCATTCCATACATAGTAATCTAGCAATAGATTGGTAGAGTCGTCGCCTAGATAAGCTCCTTTGGGCCTGCTGTAAAATACCATTGGTGTGGTAGGTTCGTCGAGCTTTATCATTTTGCCCTGCTCATCTATTCTGAAATGATAAACAAAAGCAGCGCCTTTGGTCTTGATACTTTCGTGGTAAGAGCGCGATAAAAAGCACATCAAATAATGCTCAGAATTTTTGGGCAAAGAAAGGCTATACTTAGGCTCATAAAGCGCCACATAAGGTGCATTGTCCATAATAAAATGGATGTGCTGTCCTTTGTCCGAATTGTTGCACTGCTTGTTGCCCGCGTCGCTTGTTTGGTTTTTGAGGTTGTAATTTTTCACATCAAATGCAAAATCAATTTTTATAGAATCCTTTCCAATTTCAATAGCATTTGCACTGCGCAAAGTGAGTGCCGCATTGAGGAATTCTGGAGAGCCCACCACGGGTATCAGGCTTATAGGTTCTCTGCTTGGGTCTATACTTGCAGACTCTACGGTATCATTTATTTCGCTAGCATGGCTAGTGCCATTTTGCTGGCAAGAACTACTGCCTATGGTCAATACGATCAGGGGCATTGCAAAAAATAGCTGTTTCATAAAAAGATTTTTTTGGATAATTATTTAAGCACCAAAGCTATGAAAGATTAAGCTAACTATTTTTGAAGCCAAAGGAATGTGGACAGCTACCTACCTGCAGATTGCACTATCACCGTACCTGGTCTTTGCAATATTTCATTCTCGGTTTTTTTCAGTCCCATAAATTGTTGCATCAGTGTTATAGCCTCTTGGTCATCTTTGGTTTTATGCAAGGCCTCCCTTATTTCGGCTTGCATTATTTTCACTTTTTTTAGTTCGAAATAGCCCAAGGTACTTTCTATATCATTGAGGTAATTATCATCACCATTGAGCGATCCTATACCATACACCTCAAGCCAGTTGTGGCTTACCTCGTTTTTTTCTTGCAATAGACCAGCGCTGCGTATTTGTATTTTCTGGTTGGGGTGTTGGGTAAAATATTGCAAGGTGGGCAATTGCTGATGCTCGCTAATAAATGCAAAATAGGTATTGAAAAATAACAGTGCTTCTTGGCTTTCTATCATCTCTGGGTCTATGCGGTCATATATCAGCTGTGCAGCATTGGCGTATCCTTCGCTTGCCTTGTCGCCGTGGGTCAGCAACACACGTATCAATTGCCACTCTTGGCTTTCGTCTTGCGTTTGTTGGCTGGCACTGTCTATAGCCTCTTCGGTACTTATGGCTGCGGCGCTATCTATTTCATTGCCCTCTGTGTGCGCATATTGCCCTTGCCTTTTATCTTGGTCTATTCGGTCGCGGATAAATTTGTTTACCAAATTCACCAAGCCATTTTCATCTACTTTCAGCAGCTCGGCTGCCTCTTTTATATAATAATCTTGCAGTGCAAAATCCTCTGCCTTATTGATGCGCGAAATGCTTTCTGCTATTTCATTTACCAACTTCGATTTTTTTACAGGGTCGTTGGCTACTTCCTTCATCCCTACTTCCATCCGAAAGCCAATGATATCGCGCTTGTGCGCTTTTACATACTCATTAAACCCGCTTTCGCCCACTGCTTGTATGTAGCTGTCAGGGTCTTGGCCATCGGGCAGTAGTGCTAGCTTTACGTTGAAACTTTGCGATAGCGCCATATCCATACCACGCATTGCAGCCTTGATACCTGCACCATCGCCATCATACAAGATGGTAAGGTTTTTGGTAGTGCGCCCAATGATGCGCAGCTGATCTTCGGTGAGCGAGGTACCACTACTAGACACCACATTGCCCACGCCGCCTTGGTGTAGCGATATCACGTCTGTATAGCCTTCTACAAGGTAGCATTCATCTACCTTGCCTATCACTTGGCGCGACTGGTATAGGCCATACAACACACGGCTCTTGTTGTACAATTCGTTCTCGGGCGAGTTGATATATTTAGGTGCCTTATCGTTGGTCTTGAGTATGCGTGCGCCAAAGCCTAGCACTCGGCCCGTCATATTCTGTATCGGAAAGATAACCCGCCCACGGTAGGTATCGTACCAGCGGCCATTATTGTTTTTTACCAGCCCCGACTTTTCCATCAGCTCGGTGCTGTAGCCCTTTTCTGTAGCTGCTTTAAAAAAAGAGCTGCCATCTTCGGGGCAATAGCCTAGCCTGAAAAGCGACAGCATATCTGCTCTAAAACCCCGCTCTTTGAAGTAAGACAAACCAATCGCTTGCCCCTCTTCCGTATCCATTAATGTGCTAGTAAAATAATTAGCGGCAAACTCGTTGAACAAGCGCAGACTTTCTTCTATCTGCTGCTGCTGTTGCTGCTCTTCGCTAGGCTTGGTTTCGTCTATGGCTATTTTATAAAACTCGGCTAGCCAGCGGATGGCCTCGGGGTAGGTTATTTTTTCGTGCTCTTGCACAAAGGTCACAGCATTGCCACCCTTTCCACAGCCAAAACATTTGAAAATACCCTTGCTGGCCGACACCGAAAACGACGGCGACTTCTCGTTATGAAAAGGGCAATTGGCTATATAATTGGCGCCACGCTTCTTCAGCCGTACAAACTGCTCTACCACCTCCACTATATCGGCGCGGTTCATTACTTCATCTATAGAGCTTTGGGCTATCACTTGTATATCTGCTTTTAAGCCCTCAAAAGTAGCACAAAAATATGTGGCATACATGACAAAACCCCAGCCACACTAGGTGTGGCTGGGGCTTCGGTATTATTCATTTGTATATCGCTAATTATTCTGCAGTTTTTTCTTCTGGGGCTGCTATTATTGGCTCGGCAATTTGGCCACCCAATACACGCCAATTTTCTATTTCGGGCTTAGGGTCTTTGGGCACATGCTTCACTACGCGCGCAGCTTTGGCTTTTTCAATAGCAGCGTTTAGGCTGTCTTTCATAGCATTTTGCTCAGCCACATGCTTGGCTGCTTCTTGGGCTATGCCTTCTTCCATACCTAAAGCAGTCCATTTTGTTTCGCCTTCTTTGATTCCTGCTGCATAAGCCTCGTCGTAAGTCGCTTTTTTCATATTGGGGTAGGCCAGATATCCACCAATACCCGTAACTACAGCGCCAAGTACCATTCCTAAAACCAAGTTTTTCATAAAATTTTGATTGTTTTTGTTTGTAAAAAAAAGTTGTAGCTCACTGCCTTCTAGTAGCTCAGCTGCTTAGGGCAAACTTACAAAAACTTAAAGATAAAAAAAATAACATTTTCAGTTGCCCCCACATTTTCTCTGGCATCAATGCACAGCACATGTGGCAATGATACAAAAAATAGCTCCCTAACTATAACACAGCTAGCGCAGCCCACAGCTATCTTTATGCCCTAGCCACAGCGGCTATTGTTTGGCCTCTTTTCTAAGACTAAAAAACAATCAAAATTTTATGAAACACTACATTAGCTTAATCTCCACAGCCATAATATTAGCCACATTGCTACCTAGCTGCCGCAAAAAAACAGACGGCGTATGCTACTGCCACTACCTCAGCGGCGACAAAAAAGAGTACAACCTCAGCAGTTTTACCCGCAGCCAGCAGCAAGACTCTTGCTACGTGCTAGACCAGCTAGCCCTCAACTTTGCTGGCGACTGCGACCTCAAATAAAAGCCCTTTGTGCCCCACACCAACACCCTGTATTGCTAAAGCTGAGGGTGTGCCCACGCCGGCTCGG
>JADLEN010000113.1 GCA_020846105.1 Chitinophagaceae bacterium
GTTGTTGTCTCCAAAATTGCCCCCTGAATATTTAGCATCGGCACCGCTAAAACGCATGCCCGGCGTTATCATTACCTCAGAACTGCGGTAAATGCCGATACCTGCGGGATTGACACTTAACGATGCAAAATCGCCACCAACCGAGCCAAGTGCCGAGCCAAAACCTATGGATCTTGCAGTGGCAAAGCTTGATGTTTGTGCATATTTTGCCGCATCTTCTACAGACTGGGCATTTATATTTTTAGCACTTAGCAATATAGCAGTGCCCGTAATCGTCAAAATAAGTTTCGATGATTTCATGTTTTTAAATTTAGTTAAGCATAAGATTTGTGTTATACCTATGGTGTTATCTGCGGCCTCCACCACCACCGCCACGCATTCCTCCACCGCTGCCACCACCGCTGCGCATGCCGCCACCCGATGGTGCGCTACGCATACTGCCGCCGTTATTATTAAAGGATGGTGTAGAGCGTTGTTGTTGCATTGGTGCAGATTGTTGGTAATTATTGTTGCGCATTGGCTGGCTTTGGTTCATTCGTTGGTTTTGCACCGGTGCAGACTGTTGGTAGCTTCTGTTTCTGTCAGACATTCTGTTTTGGTAACCACCATTATCCGTTGGTGCACTACTGCGATTATACTCGCCACGACTTGGTCTTTCAAAACGATTGTTATTCATTGGACTGTTGCCATTATCATTAGCCCTAAAATCTGGGCTTGTGTTTCTTTGCTCCGAGCGTCCTCTGTTCATTTGGCCACTTCTGTCTTGATAGTCTGTATTGCCAAAACCATTATTACGCATGCTATTATTACCGTTGTTATTGCTACGCTCGCTATTAAATCTTCCTTCGCTTGGTCTTTCATTTCGGCCAATGTTGTTGTTGTTCATTTGGCTGCTACGGCTATTATTATTAATCTGTTGTTTCTGAGCGCCGCGTAATGCATTATTGTTCGAAAACTGGCGACCATTGTTGTTGTTGGGTTGTGCCATTCTCAAGTTACGGCCATTGCCATTATTATTGGTAAATGCTGCTGAGCGATAATTGTTGTTGCTAATGTTACTCATAGAATATCTAGGTCCGTAAGTTACATTTCTGCCATTAAAACGATTGTTATAGCCATTGTTGAAGCCGCCATTGCCCCAATTGCCGCCACCATAGATGCCTGCATAATAGCCATTCCAATAGTTGCCATAAAAGCCGCCACCGCAGTAGCCACCGCCCCAGCCGCCGCCCCAGCCCATGCTGTACATTGGCGAATAGTAGAAACTATTAAAGCCGCTATAGCCATACCAAGATTGCCATCCCCAATAAGAATTCCAATAGGGGCCAGCACCAAAGCCAAATCCTATAGTAGGACGATACCACGGACTCCAACCCCAATAAGGGTCTACCCAGTTAGGGTTGTACCAATAGGGGTTGTTGAATGTGCTAAAATAAGGTCTATTGTTAAACCCTCGAGATCCAAAACGATTGAAGTAAGACGAGTAATAATAATCATTATCATCATCGTAATCTATGTAGGCGTTGTTGTCATTATTATTATTGTCGCCATTGTATTCGTTTTGGAAATACTGGTCATTACTACTATCGTAGTCATTGGCGTCGCTGCTCTTTTGCTGCTTATTTTTTTTCGCCTTTTTGGCAGCATCGCGTTTAGCGTCAGCGCCTGAGTAATAAATATCGTCTTGTACACTGTTGCCACTTTGTGCTTGTGCTGTAGACAGGCTCGCAAAGCTAATAAGGCCGATGAGGAATAAATTTTTCATAATGATTCTTTTAAAAAGCTATTAAAAGGAGTTCTTTTAAACAATACCGAAAGTACTACATTTGCAGCCACTATTCCTTTACAAAGACTTAAAAAAAACAGCCTCGTTTAAATATGGCAAATGTATTAACATCTCGTTCACAGGATTACGCACAATGGTACAATGATTTGATATTGAAAGGCTCATTGGCCGACTACTCTGCTGTGCGAGGATGCATGGTTATAAAGCCCTACGGATATGCACTTTGGGAGAATATGAGGGATGTATTGGATAAACGATTTAAGGAAACAGGTCATCAAAATGCTTATTTCCCTTTATTTGTACCCAAAAGCCTTTTCGAAGCCGAAGAAGCCAATGCCGAAGGCTTTGCCAAAGAATGTGCTGTGGTCACCCATTATCGCCTCAAAGCCGACCCTAATAATAAGGGTAAATTAATAGTAGACCCAAACGCAAAACTCGAAGAAGAGCTAGTAGTGCGCCCAACCTCCGAAGCAATTATCTGGAATACTTATAAAAATTGGATTCAGAGCTACCGCGACTTACCTATTCTTATCAATCAGTGGGCCAATGTTGTACGTTGGGAAATGCGCACACGCTTATTCCTGCGTACAGCAGAGTTTTTGTGGCAAGAAGGCCACACGGCACATGCTACAAAGCAAGAGGCTATTGAGGAGACTGAAAAAATGATTGACGTTTACGCACAATTTGCCGAAGAGTACATGGCTATGCCCGTGTTGCGAGGCGTCAAGTCGGCCAATGAACGCTTTGCTGGTGCCGAAGATACTTATTGTATAGAAGCGCTGATGCAAGATGGTAAAGCTTTGCAAGCGGGTACTTCTCATTTTCTTGGCCAAAATTTTGCCAAAGCTTTTGATGTTAAGTTTTCAGACAAAAACAATCAGCTAGAGTATGTTTGGGCAAGTTCTTGGGGTGTTTCTACAAGGCTTATTGGTGCTTTGGTAATGGCTCATAGCGACGATCAAGGCCTAGTATTGCCGCCAAAACTAGCACCACTACAAGTAGTAATAGTGCCTATTTACAGCAAAGACGAGCAAGTGCGCCAACGATTGGACGATAAAGCAAAAGAACTAGTAAATGAATGACAAGCCAAAGGTGTGCGTGTAAAATACGACAATGACGATACCACAAGGCCAGGATGGAAATTTGCCGAATACGAGCTGCGCGGTGTGCCGGTGCGTGTAGCCCTTGGCCCTCGCGATTTGGAAAACAACCTTGCCGAAGTAGCCCGCCGCGATACCAAAGAAAAGCAAAGCCTTTCGCTTGATGGCTTGGGCGATAATATTGTGCAATTGCTGGCCGATATCCAACAAAACATGTTTGATACTGCCCTAAAATTCCGAGCAGACAAAAGCAGCAAAGCCGACACCTGGGACGAGTTTGTGCAACTGCTCGACGAAAAAACAGGCTTCATTTATGCGCATTGGGATGGCACGCCCGAGACCGAAGAAAAAATTAAAGAACTTACCAAAGCAACTATACGCTGCATACCTTTAGACAATCCGCTAGAAGATGGTAAATGTATCCTTTCGGGCAAGCCGTCTATACAAAGAGTAGTATTTGCTAGGGCTTACTAATAGCTAAGCACTTATACAAAAAAGAGCGTTGAACATGTACCTATTGTTCAACGCTCTTTTTTTATAAGAATTTAAAATAAAAACTTCGTAATTCGCCTTTGCAAAAGGTCTTTGTGCATCTTTGTGAAAAAGCTTTGTGTGCTTTGTGGTGAAAATTTTTACCATAAAACTTACAGCGAAAAAGCACAAAGTACGCCAAGGCTTTTTGTTGCTATTCGGGGTTTATTTGGCAATAAATATAGGTATGTCCACCTTGTGCCTTAGCACATTTACGGTCTCGCCAAACAATAGATCTTTGATGCTGTGATGCCCGTGGCTACCCACTATTAGCAGGTCGGCATGGCATTCTTTTACTATATTGGCTATTGCTGTTGTCCTGTTTTTAAAACCCATTTTGCCCCTAGCCGCATAGCCTTTTTCTGCTAGCGCAGCTACATACTGTGCCAATATTCTTTCGTCTTCTTGCATTTCAAAGTCTTGGGTTTCGGCACCTATCACCGCCGCCGATGCACTCTCTACTATATGTATCAGCACAAATTCTGTGTCTGCCTGCGCAAATTTCAGCGCATAAGCCAATATCGGATTGTCGTTGCTGCTAAAGTCAAGTGCCAATGCTATAGTCTTGAAATTTTTGGCCACAGGTATGCTATTTATCTCCACTATATTTTGGTGAATATGGCTATTGTGCTGCTTCCTATTTTTCAGTATCAATGGGTAAAAAGTAGTGATGGCTAGCAACAGTACAAAACCCAGCACAAACAGCACCACCAAGGCTTGTATCCAAAACTGGTCGGTACCCGATATCCAAGTTTTGCCACTCTCGTATAGCTGCCAAAGGTTCAGCGCTATTACTATTGTGGCTACCACCCAGCTAGCTATTTTTGTTTTCGTACCTATCGCAAATTCGCCCATCCTCACCTTGTCGCTCACAAAATGTATGAGCGGGATAATGGCAAAGGCCAATTGCATACTCAGTATCACTTGGCTAAAAATCAGCATCGCGTCTACCTCTTGCTCGCCCAAGTAGCCTATGACCAGCACCGCAGGTATCACCGCTATCAGGCGGGTTATGAGCCTGCGCACCAGAGGGTTTATACGCAGTTGCAAGTAGCCTTCCATCACTATCTGCCCGGCCAGCGTGCCTGTCACGGTAGAGCTTTGCCCAGCAGCTATCAGCGCTATCGCAAATAAGTGCGACGACCACTCGCTGCCCAGCATCGGTGCCAATAACTTATGCGCCTCTTGCATAGACGCCACCTCGTGCATCCCTGCTTTATAAAACACCGCTGCCGCCAATATCAGTATCGCAGCATTCACAAAAAACGCCAGGTTTAGCGCTATGGCACTGTCTATTACATTGTATTTTATAGCTTCTAGTATAGATTTTCGGTCGCTGCCCGTTTTGCGGGTTTGCACCAGGGCAGAGTGTAGGTACAGGTTGTGCGGCATTACCGTAGCACCTATGATACCTATAGCTATATACAGCGCAGCACTATTGGGTATGCTCGGCACAAAACCCTTTGCAATATCGCCTATCACCGGCTGCACATACACCATCTCTATCCAAAAACACAAGCCTATAATAGCCACAAGTGTAATAATAAAAGCCTCCAACTTGCGTATGCCCAGCCTTTGCAAGTACAGCAGCAAAAAAGTATCCAGCACCGATATAGATACACCCCACATCAGCGGTATATCCAGCAGCAAGTTTAGCCCTATAGCCATGCCCAGCACCTCGGCTAGGTCGCAGGCCGCTATAGCCAGCTCGGCCAATATATACAATACAAAATTGATACCCTTGGGGTAATAATGCCTGTTGCACTGTGCCAGGTCTCGCCCCTGCACTATGCCCAGCCGCGCACTTAACGACTGTAGCAGCAGCGCCATCACATTGCTCATCAGCAGCACCCATATTAGCGAATACCCAAAAGCACTACCACCAGCTATATCCGTAGCCCAGTTGCCAGGGTCCATATAGCCCACACTTATCAGGTAGGCCGGCCCAAAAAAAGCCAATATCCTACGGATACCCTTACGTTTCTTATTAGGGTCTATGCTTTGGTGCACATCACTCAGCGACTTGTCCGAGAAAGCTTGGCTCATTTGTTACCTGAAAATTATTTTTTTTAACTGCCGCAAAAGTAAGTGTTTAAAAGATAGAGTAGTCTAACAATCTTTATTTTCTGCCCACACATCGCGCCTACTTAGCGCACTATAGTTGTTTTTTTTTGGGGGGCGTGCCGCCGAAAAAGGCGGCACCACGCTATTCGCTGCTATCTTTTGCCCTGGCCCTTCGACAAGCTCTGGGGGCAAAAGGATATCCGCTTCTATCGCTCGCCCGGTGGCGTGTGCTAGCCCACCGCACAAACAAAAAAGCCAATCAGCCTTCCGACCAATTGACCTTTTTTACCCATTAAAGCCTCTGCCTTTTAATCTGCGGTATAAAAATCTACCGTTACCGAAAATACTTGCATCGTGTCATTTATAATATTGAGGAAGGGTGCGGAGTTGAGGTCGAAGCCCAGACTGGCTGCGCTGCGCCTGTTGCTGCTGCCGCCAGTGAGTTGCAGCTCTTTGCCGGCCAGTATGCTTTGGTCATCTACGCCAAAACCTGCGCGCACACCTTGGGGTATGTTTTGCGGCAGCGTAAACGCTATGTTGGTGCTGCCAAATAGGCCGCCAAGCGGTATATAATCTACAGTAGTCACAGCGCCACCGCCTGCACAGCTTATAGGCGTTGTAAAATCGGGCGAGCCGTGCGTGGGCATATCGTCTATAGCCATACTCAGTTTCCACTCGGCATACAGCCCTGGGTTTTCGTCTATAAAGGTTTGCATATAAACGTCTATTTTATTGCGTATTTCGTCGCCACGTTTTAGCAATCCGTCTATAGAATCATTGTACCTTTTGCTCACATCTATGGCGCGCGATGGGTCTTCTATTATTTCGTCGAGCGCAAGGGCGGCTGCTTGCAAAGCCGCTACATCGGCAGCATCTGCGCCTATAAGGTTGGCCGCTATGGGCAATGCTTCTTTATACAATTGTTTTGCCTTTGGCGACAGCCGCGATTCGGTAATACTATCCAACTCGCTTTTTTTATAATTGCTGATAGACAATTTTTCAAACTCGTTGATACTTTGATAATAAGCCGTAGCACCGCGCCCCACTTTTAGTATCAATCTTTTTACTTCATTTACCTTCAGGTTTTTATTAATGGTGTATCCAGTATTATCTTGCTCGGCTAGCGCCATAGCAGTGCCTATGTCTTCTATTACGTCTTTCAGCTCTTCGTGTAGGGGCTCTATCTGCACCACCACAGCCAGTTCGGCGGCGTGGTCGTCCAAGAAATCTTCAATTTTTACTAAGGAATTGCTTTTGCTCGTTTGTACCTTGTTCATAAGAGTAAAATTTTTGATTGTTAAAAGATGTTATAAAATTAAATGCTCGTCTTGATATTTCCAACATTTGGCGTAAATTTTTTTTTACAGCAGCGTATTTATAAGCTAGACTTCGGTTTTGACGAGTAAGTTTTCGCGTTTGACGAGTAAGTTTTCTCATCTGACGAGTAAGTTTTCTCATTTGACGAGCAAGATTTGTCATTTAACGAGTAATATTTGTCATTTGATAAGTAAGATTTTTCATTTGACGAGTATAATTTGTCATTTGACGAGCAATACTACGCAAATGAGATTTTTTACTACCTTAGCAGCACAAAAACACAGGTACTATGCTACAATGGCGCGTCCGCGAGATGCTTATAGAAAAAGGATACCCACACCCGCACAAATGGCTGCTACAGCGCAAGCTCAGCAGCACTACAGCCTTCAAGATAATACACAACAGCCAGCAGCGAGTAGAAATAAAGCATATCAACAATATCTGCGAGGCAGCCTTCTGCACCCCCAACGACCTATTTGTATGGCAGCCCGAGCACGAAGCAATGTACAAGCCCGAGCACCCGCTACAAGCCCTACGGGCAAGGGCTATAGCCAACATAGCCCAAGAAATAAAAAGCATGAGCCCCGAGCAAATAGTAGCGCTGAACGCGGTGATAAAAGATATGAAAGGGAAGTAGGATTTGTGATTTGGAAATATGGGGGAGAGGGAGTATTTTGTGGAGCTTTTTGTTTGCAGTCGGGAGACTGCATTTCACTAAGGACGATTAGGCTATGCTTCAAAAGGCTTGCGCCCCATACTTCGCCCAGCAGCACACTACGGCGAGCGGGGGTATGAAATGATTTTTTTCTTGATTGTGGGTAAATACTTTAGATTTGTAGATGTTTACTGTTTGTCAATGTGCCTCTAAAACTAAAAGTAAATTTCTTCGTTACGATTTGTGTATCTAATTTAGAGAAAAATAATAATTAAAAACTTAAGAAATAAAATGTCAACTCATAAAGATTTCCTAGCACCAAGATTGACTGGAAAACGGTTTGAAGATCATAGTATTCCTTTAGAATTACTTGAAGACTTTGCTGCTTTCGAGCAACTTTTAATTGAGATGGCAAAAGTTATTTATCTCGAAAAAAATGATAATAGGCAAAGAGTCCCTCGAGGTTTTGAAGAAAGTGTATCCCTAAAACTCTACGCAATTGGTGAGGGTAGCGCAATACCAAAA
This sequence comes from Chitinophagaceae bacterium, assembly GCA_020846105.1. GTDB lineage: Bacteria > Bacteroidota > Bacteroidia > Chitinophagales > Chitinophagaceae > Rurimicrobium. Next base: position 7,979 of record JADLEN010000113.1, read on the forward strand.
ATCGCATTGATTTATGCATTAGCTACTGCCAAATTAGCTACTCCTACTTTAGAGTTGTTCCCTGACGCAAATTATGCTTGTTTTGAAGAAGCTAGGGACAGGATTTATAATGGTATTGATGCAGCCAATACTGGAGCGAATATAACAGAATTTATACCCGAAAATCTACTAGGCTTTTTTAACAAAATAGGAAAAAGACTTAAAGATGATGAAGCTATAGATTTTGATTCTTCATCTGATAAAACATTAAAGCTCGATCGTGCAACGAGAAAAAAACTTGTTTTAGCATCATCAAAAATCAAGCAAGTAACCGAGGAAACAAATATAATTGCGTCAATCCCCGAAGCAGATAAAAGTAAACATACCTTTACTATTTTAGTGAATGGCTTGCAAAGAATTAATGCAGAGATACCTGAAGCGCATTACGAAACAATACTTAAAGCATTTAATGACTATGAAAAAAATTGCAAAGTCTCCGTCAAAGGCATAGGGCGATTCAATCAGTTCGATAAGTTAGAAAGTTTTGAATCAATTGAACAAATTTCTATAATCGATCCGTTAGATGTAATCTACCGATTAGATGAAATCTCTTTATTGGAAGATGGTTGGTTAAACGGTGAAGGAGTAGCACCCACAAAAGATGGTTTAGACTGGTTCGCTAATATGTTCGAAGGCAACTTTGACAAGAACCTTCCATTACCTTTTATTTTCCCAACCCCTGAAGGTGGAATTCAGGCAGAATGGTCATTAGATGGTTATGACATTTCGTTAAATATCAATTTAGAATCAAAAGACTCAAATTATCACGAACTCAATTTTTTAAACGATGCAGATATCGAATTGAAATTCGCACTCGGCAACCCAGAAGATTGGAGAAAATTGAATTTGACATTAAATAAACTAGTGAATTTATAATGGAAAAAAATACACTACTACATAGACAAGTAAATCCTAGTTTTGTGCAGGCCGAATGTGTTTCATCGCAAGTTTTTTCTGTAACATCTCAAACCTTTAAACCAACGCCAAAGGATAATTTAAAACTTTCGGTTTACAATGGTGAAAAATATACTGCTGAAGATTCATTTGCTCATTTTAAAACGCAAGGTTATCAAAGTGCTGGAGTTTTGTCTTTAGAGGTTTCGGAGTGTGATAATGAATCTTTGCCTGTTGTGGAAGACAATCATCCTTTTGATGGTCACACTTATGTCGATTTTAACGCACTCACTAATTCTGCAATCGAGAAAAAAGCAAAGAAGCTTAAAAAATATGCTCTCGATCGTGGTTGGCAACATAGTCCTATAAAATAATTACTGGCTTGCCGAAGCCTAGCCCCAGTTCGCCGTAGTATGTCTCGCTGTTGGGCGTAGAGTGTAGTAAAGCCTTGCAGCAAAGCCCTCTAGGTCCTTCGTAAATTGCAGTCTCCTGACTGCCACACAAACTATAAAATCTTTTGCCCCTTTTTCTGGGCTATAGATAGCCGCGGAAAGCGTGGTGCCGCATTTTTGGGCGGCAGGCCCCCCAAAAAATCAATTGTGCATTGTATTATAGGCAAGTATGTGTGCCAAGCATTACTCTCGCCAAAGAAATGGGAAGAGGATAAGGCTGAGGATGATGACAAGTAGGATGAGCATGGCAAGGACGCCTGCTAGCTGCCACCAACCGGCTTGGTACACAGGCATAATGGCTTTGGTGGCTAGCTTGCTGAGTATCATGAGTACTGGTGTGATAACGGGAAAGCCGAGAATGGCCATGAGTGCGGCGTTTTGGCCTGCTTTGGCGGCTATGGCAGACAGAAAGGTGAAGACCGTGGAAAGGGCGGTGCTGCCCAGGAGGGCTACGAGTAAGAAAAGGCCTGTTTGCTGCAAGGGGTTGCCAAGCATGACCATAAATAATAGGAGGCTGAGGAGGCTGATGAAGAGCTGAAGGCCTAGGTTGTAGATGATTTTTGCGGCCATAAAATCGGTGGGGCTGGCTATGCTGTAGTAGTAGCGGTAGCGGGCGGCCGACTCTTGCAAGAAGCTTTTGGCCACAGAGTTTACGGTGACAAAAAGCTGTATGAGCCAAAAGAGTGCGTTCCAGACTTTGGGCTCGGGCTGGCCGTGCATCATATACACTGCAAATATGGTAGAGCCTACGTAAAGGAGTACACCAAAGAGGGTGTGTTTTTGGCGCCATTCTATGGTGGCGTCTTTGCGTATAAGGCTGGCGATGTGCTGTATGTTCATAGTGCTGCGCTAAGGTAGGCGAAAAAAGAAATGCACACAAAAACCAGTTGGGTTTTTTGTGTGCATTTCTTTTTTGTAGTTGTGGGTATTATTCTATTATAAGCTTGCTGCTAAGTGGGCGGGCACCTGTGGCGGTAATACGCACTTCGTAGATGCCTTTGGCTAGTGGGCTACAGTCGTACTGGTGTACAAAGCTGCCATTGACTAGTGGTATGCTGTTGGCCATTACTACCTGGCCTAGCACGTTGATAATGCTTACCTGTATGCTGCTGCCTGCTATGCCTGTGCCTTGTAGGGTGGTGCTGGCCTTGGTGGGGTTGGGGTATAGTTGGTAGCCTGCACTACGAAACACATCGTTGATACCATTGGGTATGTAGGGGAAAATGCTAGAAGTGTTGGCGCAGCCATTAGCGTCGGTAACGGCTACGGTATAGTCGCCAGCAAGGCTAGGCATGTAGGTGGCTGCTGTAGCACCAGGTATCAGAATACCGTTGCGGTACCACTGCCATGTAATAGCCGACGAACCTACGGCAGTAAGCGTGCCACCTAGGGCGGTGATGAAAATAGAAGGGTTGGGGCGTACGATCACGTAAGCTGTTTTGGTAAAGGAAGAAGTGCCAAGTGCGTTGGTAGCTACAAGTGTTACAGGGTATGCGCCTGGGCTAGGGTAGCTAATGGTCACTACTTTGGCTGTGGCTGTAGATGGGAAGCCACCGGGGAAGGTCCAATCGATACTGGTAGCATTGAGTGTAGAGTCGTAAAAGGTAACGGACTGGCCCGAGCAGATGGTGTCTTTATCGGCCTCGAAATCTACGGCAGGGGTCA